>QHVD01000279.1 GCA_003222235.1 Gemmatimonadota bacterium
AGGCGAGCCCGCTCGAGGAAATCGGGCTGCTCAACATCGGCTCGCGCCCGACCCGGCGGTTCGGGGCGCGCACGCTCGCCGACCTGCGGGCCATCCCGTGGGTATTCGCGTGGACGCAGAACCGTCACTTCGTGCCGGGCTGGTACGGAGTCGGGAGTGGCGTCGCGACGTTCCTGGAGGTCCGCGGCGCCCGGGGCGAGGCGCTCCTCAAGCGGATGTTCGCCGACTTCCGCCTGTTCCGTCTGATCATCGACGAGGTGGAGAAGACCCTCGCCTACG
>QHVD01000313.1 GCA_003222235.1 Gemmatimonadota bacterium
CGCGACACCGCCCGGCAGTGCCCGCGCCGCTCAACGCGTTGGCGATGCGCTGCCTGGAGAAGCACGCGGCCGACCGCTGGCAGAGCGCGGCCGAAGTGGTGAGCCAACTCGAAGCGATGAGCACGCCGAGTGGCGGGATGCCGCCCGCGGGCGCCACGCCCGCCATCTCGAGCGGCACCGAGGAATCGATCCGCCGCGGACACCCCGCGCGCGTCGCCGTGCTGTTCGCCGCCGCCGCCGCGGGGGTGTTGGGCGTGATCTACCTGCTGCTAAACCTCTTCGGCCTGCCGAACTGGGTGTTCGCCGGCACAGTGCTGCTGCTCGTGCTTGCGTTCCCGATCGTCCTGCTCACGGGCCACCTTGAGCGCGGTCGCGCGCTGGCGCGTGCCAGCGGACGGATCGCGACCACGCCCGCCGGCGGTCTCCGCAGCCTGTTCACCTGGCGCAAGGCCATGTTGGGCAGCGTCCTGGCGTTCGCGGCGCTGGGCCTGACCACCGTCGGGTGGACCGCGATGCGCCTCCTCGGCATCGGGCCTGTCGGCACGCTGGTGGCCAGGGGTCAACTGGCCGCGAAAGCCCGCCTCGTCATGGCCGACTTCCAGAACGGGACCGCGGACGCGAGCCTGGGCCCGTCCCTGACCGAGGCGTTCCGAATCGATCTGGCCCAGACGCGCCTGGTGACCCTGCTGGGCAGTGGCGCCGTCGCCGAGGCGCTCGCCAGGATGCAGCGCGACCCCGCAGGGCCGCTGACGCCGCGCCTCGCGCGGGAGGTCGCCGCGCGCGAGGGAGCCAATGCCGTCGTGGCAGGTGAGATCAACTCCGTGGGACAGGGATACGTGCTTTCGGCCCGACTCCTCGCCGCCGACGGGAGCGAGCTGGTGGCGCTGCGCGAGACCGCCGAGAACGACCGCGGGCTGGTGGCGGCGATCGACCGCCTGTCGAGCCGCCTGCGCGAGCGGATCGGTGAATCGCTCCGCACCATCCGGGCCAGCCAACCACTCGAGCGGGTGACCACAACATCCCTCACGGCGCTGAAACTGTATTCAGACGGGGTCAGGGCGTTCGACGCCAGCGACTACGCGCAGGCCGCTTCCCAGTTCGAGCAGGCCATCGCGCTCGACAGCAACTTCGCCATGGCCTGGCGCAAGCTGGGCGTCTCCCGGATTCACCTCGGCTCGAGCCAAGACCAAACCGCGGCCGCCCTCAGCCACGCTTACACGCTGCGCGACCGCCTACCGGAGGGTGAGCGGCTCCACACCGCGGCCTTCTATTACTGGAGAGTCACCATGGATTTCGGCGCGGCCGAGGCCGCCTACCGCAAGGTCCTCGCCCTCGATCCAGATGACGGGACCGCCCTCGGCAATCTTGCCGACATCCTGGCCGCGCGCCGGCAGTTTGCCGAAGCGGAGTCGCTCGCAGCCAGAGCCAACCAGCTCGAGCCCACTGGCGTCGGCTTCTGGGACATGATCAACATCCAGCTCACCGAAGGCAGGGTTGATGAGGCTCGGCAGACGCTGGCGCAGTTCGCGAAGACTTTCCCAGAGAGCTACGACTATCAGGCGGCGCGCGCGTGGTTTCCGGCCGGCGTGGGAGCCTACGACAGTGCGCAGCGAGGATGGGTGAATGTTGGGCTACGGTTCCGTGAGCCGGCGCAGCAGGCGGACGTTCACGCCAATCTCGCGGCGCTGAGTCAGATCCAGGGCAAGCTCGCCGAAGCCGAGCGCCACTTTCGCCAGTTCGCCGCCATTGAGGAGCAGCGTGCTGATCCTGGTGGATCGGTCTACGCCAGCGCCCTGCTTGCCCTTGGGTATGCGGTGTTGCGGCACGACTCGGCCGGAGCGGTGCGTGTGATCGAGGCCGCCCTCGCGAAGCACGCGCTCGACCAGATCGCCCCCTTCGCCCGCCCTTATGCCACCCTGGTGATGAGCTACGCTGCCGCGGGACGGCCCGATCTCGCCCGTCGGCTGCTCTCGGAGTACGAAGCGACTCGCCCCGATGACGTCCGCAACCGGTGGGGGCCGTACTTGCACGGCTATGTCGCCCTGGGAGAGCGGAAGTCGCAGGACGCGATCGCCGCCTTCCGGCAGGCGGTCGAGCGGAGCTCGTTGTGCAACGCCTGCGGTTACTGGGAGCTGGGGCTCGCTTACGAGCAGGCCGGGCAGCCGGATTCCGCGCTGGCCGCCTACGAACGGGTGGCGGCCGATGCGGGAGTAGTCGACGAGGTCAATGGATACCTGCGCTGGTCGCTCGGGCCAAGCCTGCGGCGGCTGGGCGAGCTGCACGAAGGGCGCGGCGATCGCGCCGAGGCGCGCGACTCTTACGGCCGCTTCGTCGACCTCTGGAAGGAGGCTGACCCCGAGCTGCAGCCTCTCGTCGCGCAGGCACGCACCGCACGAAACCGGCTCGGCGGCGAGCCGCGGCAGTAGGCCCGAGGCCCGTTCCGCGCATGGCGAAGCTCGTGCAGGTGCGGCTCAAGGCCGTGACAGTCGAGGAGAACGGTTACTGGGAAGATCAGGAGAATATCATCGCGTTTACGCTGGTCTACCCCCGCGAGGGAGCTCCCGCCGTCTGCGCGGCGAGAAGGGTGAAGCTCACGAGTGGCGAGCGATTGGACTTCGCCGCCGAGCTGAGGCGACGGGGACAGCCATACGACGACCTGCTGTTTCGGGAGACGGTACGGGCTGAGTCTCCTCTTGTTGTTGAAATCAGCGCGGTCTACAGCGCGGACTGGTTAGGCAAGCTTCTGAGTAAGGCGCTGGGCGCCGCGGCAGGGGCGGCCGCGGGGCTCCTACCGGTCGGAACCGTCGGCCTGGCCTTTCTGGGGTCGTCCACTGGCGCACTGTTTGAGCGTCTGGGCTCCCAAGAG
>QHVD01000314.1:0-4367 GCA_003222235.1 Gemmatimonadota bacterium
TTCGCAACAGTGTCCCAAGTGCGGGTCGTCACCTCTTTGCCGAACGTCTTCTCAATGAGCACCATGAAAACCGGCCCCTTGGGGTTCGGGAGGTACGCACTAAAGACTTCCCTGCCCTTGATGGAGAGAATGCGTGCGCCCCCGAGCCCGATGGGTAGCGCGAGCGTGGAGGTGGGCTTTTCGCGCAGGAACGTGACAATTCGCTTGGCGACGGGCTCGAGGCCGAAGGCTCGGTAAGGGTCGGACGCGAGCAACTCGCGGAGCGCGTCCAGCGGACGCACGATAGTGAGAAAGGCATCACCGAATCGCTGCATCATCGCGGCTTCGGCTTTGCGCTGGAGCGACGTTTCCGACGCGTCGCGCGCGCTGAACACGACATTCCCGCTCGAGAGGACGGTCTTCACATCCGTGAAGCCGGCCGACTCGAACGCCTTCTTCAGCTCGGGCATCTTGGCGTTCGTCGGCATGACGCCTCGGAGAAACGCGGCATAGCGTGGCATGGCGCCGAAGTGGGCGGTGGAGGAGAATGTAGCCAGGAGGCCGCATCACGAAGGAGTGGCCGACCGCTTCTACACGAGAAAGGGGACCCATCGTGGAACCGACCGCACTGTCGCCGTTCACCGCCTGGGAAAATTTCTACGTGATCGTCGGCTCGTCGGCCGCGGCGCTGACGGGGCTGCAATTCGTGGTGATCGTCCTGGGCGCCGAGGCGCGCTCGACGCGCGCCCCCGAGACGGTGGGGGCGTTCGGCACGCCCACGGTCGTCCACTTTTGCGCCGTCCTGCTCATCGCGGCGATCCTGAGTGTGCCATGGCGCGGGGTCTCGAGTGCCGGCCTCGCCCTCAGCGCCTCGGGCGTGGCGGGAATCGTGTACATGCTGATCGTCGTCAGGCGGACGCGCGGTCAGAAGGGCTACGCGCCGGTGCTGGAGGACTGGCTGTGGCACTGCGCCTTTCCGCTCATCGCGTATGTCGCGCTGCTGGCGGCGGCGCTGGTGCTCCGGCGCGATCCCCCGCGGAGCCTGTTGGTGATTGGCGTGTCGGCGCTGCTCCTCTTGTTCATCGGGATTCACAACGCCTGGGATGCCGTCACCTACATCGCCGCGCAACACGCGCAGCGCCCCGAGCGGCCTCCCGAGGGACGGTAGCCCCCACGCCGGAGTCCATATGAAGCTTGTGGAGATCAGTGTCGGAAAGCCGCGGGACGTGCAATGGCGAGGGCGGAGTGTTCAGACGTCCATCTTCAAGACCCCGCTATCACGCCGCGTACACGTCGCGCGTGGCAACGTCGAGGGCGACGAGCAATCGGATCTGTCCGTTCACGGTGGACCGGAGAAGGCCGTGTACGCCTACCCGGCGGAGCACTACCCCTTTTGGCGTCTCGAGCTGCCGGATGCGGAGTTGCCCTGGGGCGCATTCGGGGAGAATTTCACCACCGACGGGCTGCTGGAAGACGAGGTCTGGATTGGCGACCGCTACCGTGTCGGTACGGCGGAACTCGTCGTAACACAGCCGCGCATGCCCTGCTACAAGCTGGGGATCCGTTTCGGGCGACCCGACATGGTGAAGCGCTTCCACCAGAGCGGCCGTAGCGGGTTCTATCTCGCTGTCGAGCGAGAGGGCGAGGTGGGCCCCGGAGATGCCATCGAACGGCTCGCGCGCCCCGAGCAGCGCCTGACAGTCGCGGATGTGGTCACCCTGTACGCGACGGATGCCGCAAATCAACCGCTGCTGGAGCGTGCGAGCGACCATCCTTCGCTACCCGCTGCCTGGCGTGAGTACTTCCGACAGCGGCTGTGGGAGCCCGATGCTTGATACGCGCCGTGAATGAGCGGCCTAACCAGGAGCGCACTCCGGGCCGGTGATGCAGACGCAGATCGACTAAGGACTGAGGGGTTCCGCGGTGACCGCATACAGCGACAGCTCCATCGGGCTCGATCACGACGTGACAAGCACGCTCAGGACCTCGGTTTCTCGTTGCAGGAGATTCAGGAGCTGCTCGGGCTGCGGGTCCGGCACGGCGCGGCATGTGACGCCGTCGAGCGAAAAACCAGACAGAAGATCAAAGTCGTCCAACAGAGGATCCGTGACCTCCTGCGCATGAAGCGCACGCTCGAGCGGCTGGTCGCGGCGTGCAGGGACCGACGGCCGACGGACGACTGCCCGATCCTGGAGGTTTTGGAAGATCATGACGACGTCAGTCACTAAGACGACACTCGCGGCCACGGGCGGTGTTGTCGCCGCCGTGGTTTCAACGCTCTGCTGCGCTGGGCCCCTGGTCGCCGTCGCGCTCGGCCTGAGCGGCGCCGGGCTCGCTGCCACGTTCGAGCCGCTCCGGCCCTACTTCGTCGCGGGTACCGTGCTGGCGCTCGGCTTCGGCTTCGTCGTGCTGCGAGGTGAGGAGAAGCGGGCGTGCGAGCCTGACACCTTGTGTGCCTCGCCGATCGCCCGCCGCCGGATGAAGTGGGCACTGTGGGTTGCGACGATCGTCTCGATCCCGCTGCTCACGTTCCCCTGGTGGTCGAAATTCGTTCTGGGTTAGGAGGTTCACAATGGTGTCATCTTTGAAGGCCATGTTGCTTTTCGCTGCCGGAGTCGGCGGGGCCGCGGTCCTCTGTCCCTTGTGCATCGCGGGCCTACAGACGGCCGGCGCGCAGTCAGTGCAGGTCGCTCCGCAGGCTCCGGACACGGCGACCGTTCGACTTCACATCTCCAAGATGACGTGCGGGAGCTGTCCCACGACGGCGCGGCTCGCTTTGAAGCGAGTCGCGGGCGTGTACAGTGCCACCGTGACGTTGCACGACAGTCTCGGCGTCGTGCGCTACGACCCGCGGCAAGTCAATCCCGCCCAGATCGCCGCTCGCCTGACCCGCCTCACCGACTTCGGTGCCACGATCCTGCCGGACACGACGAAGGCTCCCGGAGGCAGCCGGTGAACGACGCGAAAGAACTGACCATGTAGGTTCGGGGCACGACGGTGATCACAAGAGGTGGTGGCGAGTTCGATCTCCTGGTCGTAGGGGGCGGCTCCGCGGGGTTCGCCGCCGCCATTAAAGCCGCGGACCTCGGCGCCCG
This sequence comes from Gemmatimonadota bacterium, assembly GCA_003222235.1. Classification (GTDB taxonomy): domain Bacteria; phylum Gemmatimonadota; class Gemmatimonadetes; order Gemmatimonadales; family GWC2-71-9; genus AG12. Next base: position 3,075 of record QHVD01000314.1, read on the forward strand.
CGTCGCAATGGTCGAAGGTGGCACGCTCGGTGGGACCTGCGTGAACGTCGGCTGTGTGCCGTCGAAGACGCTCATCCGCGCAGCCGAGGCACAGCACCGCAGGGTCCATCACGAATTGCGGGGAATCCCCGCGACCGATGGACAGCCCGACTGGCCGACGGTGCGGGCCGAGAAGGATGCGCTCGTGGCCGAGCTGCGGCAGACGAAGTACTGGAACGTGCTGCGGGCCTACCCTTCCGTCACTTTGTTCCAGGAGCGCGCCACCTTCGTCTCCGATCGCGAGGTTCGACTTGCGAGTGGTCGTACGCTCACTGCGGGCAAGATTGTGGTGACCACCGGCGCCTCTCCCTGGGCACCGCCGATCCCAGGTCTCGCCGAGGCCAGCTACCTGGACAACGCGTCGGCGATGGCGTTGGAGCGCCTGCCGGAGTCACTCATCGTGATCGGCGCGAGCGCCGTCGGTCTCGAGCTGGCGCAGATGTTCGCGCGGCTTGGCGTGCGGGTCACGGTCCTTGAAGCGCTGCTCCGCGTCGTGCCGGCGGAAGACGCGGATATCGGCGACGCCCTGGGTGACTATCTGTTGGTTGACGAAGCCCGTGGTGAGTATCATGCTGCGGCTCGGTGACGCGAGGATTGGCCGAGATGGGCCCCGAACGGTACCCGCCTTTTCCAGACCTCGCCATCGTGAGAAGCCCCCAGCTGCTCGTCGCAACGGGCCGCCGAGCCAACACGGCCGGATTCGGGCTCGAAAGGATCGGCGTCACCCTTGGTACCAAGGGAGAGATCGTTGTTAGCGAGTCCCTACAAACGACCAACCCCGACGTATACGCCGCGGGCGACGTGCTTGGCGATCCGATGTTCGTGTACGCGGCGGCGTATGGTGGTGCGCTGGCGGCTGAGAATGCCCTGACCGGAAACGAGCGCCGGTACGATCGCTCGGCGCTGCCGAAGGTGACTTTCACGGATCCGGCGGTCGCTTCGGTGGGTCTCTCGGAAGACCAGGCGCGCACTCAGGCGATCGACCCGCTCGTATCGAAGCTGCCGCTGGAGCACGTGCCGCGGGCGCTCGCGGCACGGGACACGCGGGGATTCATCAAGCTCGTCGCGGACGCCGGCACCAAGAACATCATCGGCGCCCACATCCTCGCCGCCGAGGCCGGTGAGATGATCACCGAGCCAACGCTCGCGATCAAGTTCGGGCTGACCATCGAGGACCTCACCGCGACCTTCCACCCGTACTTGACGCTCTCGGAAGGGATCAAGCTCGCCGCGCAGGCGTTCACGAAGGACGTC
>QHVD01000314.1:4392-6628 GCA_003222235.1 Gemmatimonadota bacterium
TGTCGTGCTGCGCGGCGTGATCCTTGAGCCTCGGTGAGTAGACGCCTATAGCGCCATATCAACTAGGCTTGAAGACCACCGTCTGGATCGAGTGTGGTAGCGAGCTGATCTCCACTGACGAAGCGCCGACAACGAGGGAGTATTGCCCACCACGCGGTGTCGGGTTCATGACCACGACCGCCACCGTACCATCTTCGTTGACGAAGCCCGTGGTGAGCAGCATGCTGCGGCTCGGTGACGCGAGGATCCGTCTGGCACCCGGACGGATGAATTTCGAGAAGTGGCCTATGTAATAGTACGAATTGGTGTAGATGAGCTTGCCGCTACGAGTGTCGGCATGGATCGGTGCAAAGCAGAAATTCCCCACATGGTTGGGGCCGCCCCGTTCATCGAGCAGAATGTTCCAGTCGGTCCATCCCTCGGTCCCTGAATTGAAATCGTTGATCATCGACCGGCCGTACGCCTCTCCCAGGCTCCATCGTCCATACCCCGTCGAATCGAAGCTCGCCGGTGTGCCCTCGGTAAAGAGGATGTGCTTATCGGGGTAGAGCCGGTTCACCAGCGCCACGTTGCCATACATTTGCTGTCCACCCGACCAATCCTCGTACCAGTGAAATCCGATCCCCCAGACGTACTTCGCGGCCTCCGGATCGTCGAAGATCGTCTGTGCCCGCTGGATGATCAGGTCACGGTTATGATCCCAAACGATGATGTTGACGTCGCCGAGGCCCTGCTGCACCATGACCGGACCAAGGTGGTGCTTGAGAAAATCCCGCTCGTCCTCGGCCTGATAGACACACGACTCCCACCGCTGCGTGGCCATCGGTTCGTTCTGGATGGTGATCCCCCACACCGGCACGCCTGCCTTCCGATAGCCCTGAATGAACTTGGCAAAGTACAGTGCCCAGGAATGGGCGTACTCGGGGCGCAGGTGACCGCCGTGCAACATGTCATTGTTGTCCTTCATGAACGCCGGCGGGCTCCAGGGACTGGCGAAGAGCTTGAGCCGGTTCCCGCTGGCGGCCATCGCTCGCCTGATGAGCGGGATCCTGAAACCGCAGGTCGTGCCCGATGGAGAAGGAGCTCAGGTCCTTGTCACCCTCATCGACATACGTGTAGCTCTCGCTCGAGAAGTCGCAGCTGTGGATGTTGGTCCTGGCCAGAGTGTACCCGATCCCTCGGTCGGTGCTGTAATACGCGGCCAGCAGCTCTTCCTGTCGTGCAGCGGGAAGTTTCGCGAAGGTCTCGGCCGCGGCATCGGTCAGCGCCCCGCCGATTCCAAGGAAAGGCTGGAAGGTTTTCCGCGGATCGACGAAGACGTACACCTTCGCTTCCGAGGTCGGCTCCGAAGGCTTGAACACCAGGGTGTCGGTGGGCGTCAGCCGGAAGCTGGTGCTCTCGGCCGTAGTGTAGACGATCGCGCGCTTTCCGGCCATCTGGCCTTCGGCGGGACGACCGAGCGCCACCAGCAGGAGCAGCGGGAAAAGCTCGAGCGAGCCCGTCGTCGGGCGCAACAGGGTGCTGAGCATCTTGATGGAATCCTCCCGCGAGAAGTCGCGAGGGTCGTCCGTCAACACTCGGGCTCAAGGCGCGCCCTCCGCGCGGCGCGGCGCGAGTCGCTGCCGGATGGCGCCGAGATGGTACGCCGTGTGCGCGATGGCGCCGATCGCCACGCCCAGATCGCCACGCCCAGAGCGTCCTCGTCCCACAGGGCGTGACTCGCCACTGTAACAAGCAGCCTCTCGTACTCATCGCGCAGTCGAGCCCGTAAGGCAGTCCACGCGACGGCGTCCACCGCGGACACGGTCCAGCTCCGAGTTCGGTCGCGCGCGGTCGACTCCCCGCGAAGTCCCCTGGTCGACAGCGCGATGCTCGAGCTCAGGTGGTGGACGTGGCCGGCGATTGTCGTGCCGCCCGGTCCCCCCACCTGGGAAGCTTCGGCGGCGCTCAACCCGCTGATCGTTCCGAAGACTCCGGATCCCGGGGATGTGTCGGTGAAGTAGCTCCACGGGCCGGGAGGTCCTTCGAAGGCTTCACGCAGCATCCTCGTCAGCAAACTCACCGTTACCGCAGGCGGTGTACCGGTCATGGTCTGGGCCCCATCTCTCGCGCTCATTGCGGAAACGCCTCGCCGAACATGGGGAGGCCGCTCTTCGATTCGGCCTTCGTTGCCTCGTCTTGCACAACGTCCCAGTGCTCTGCGAGACGGCCTCCCTCTATGCGGAGGATGTCCACG
>QHVD01000315.1 GCA_003222235.1 Gemmatimonadota bacterium
CCCGCCACCACCACCGGGAGTCCCCGGTCCCGCCACCCTGATTCTCCTGGGGGCCGGCCTCCTCGCCCTGATCGCGGGAAGCCGACTGTTCCGCAGGCGCTAGCAGACCGTACTTCGTTTTTCGCAGCATCTCTCGTAAGCTTCACTCATTCGAGCACTGGTCGCCGTCTCGCTGCTCTCCGGTCTCCTGGTTGCCACGCTGGGCTATCCGGCCCTGGCCCAGAACCGACCTCCGGCCGCCCGCGGGCCAGAAGCGAATCGCGCACTGCTCCTGCAGGGTGAAGACCTGCTCCGGAATGGTCAGGTCACACAGGCGGAAGGAAAATTCAGAGAGGTCCTGAAGCGCGACCCCAAGAACCTGGATGCCATGGTCTGGCTCGGCGACATCGCGCTGTCGCGAAAGGATCTCGGGCTGGCCGAGAGCTATGCCCGGCAGGCGCAAATGATCGATGCCGGGCACCCAGCCTCTCACGCCCTCCTCGCGCTCGTCCACGAAGGTCGCAACGATCCCGCCCGCGCGGAGGAAGAGCTCCGCACGGCCATCCGGCGCGAGCCCTCCTACATTCCGCCGTACTTGCTGCTGGCCCGCCGTTACCTCGCCACCAACCGGGCGGACGACGCCATCGCGCAGTGTCAGGCAGCCCTCAGGTTTGCGCCCCAGCGCCCGGGAATCCGCGAGACCTTGCTCGTGGCCTATATCCAGGCGGGGCGGATTCCCGAAGCCATCACTGAGACCAATGCTCTGATCAAGCAGCGGCCCAGGGATCCCGCGCTCCACAACACGCTGGGAGCGCTCTACGGACGGAGTGGCGATCCATCGCGGGCGGCCCGTGAGTTCCACGACGCCCTCCGGCTCGATCCCAAGTTCAGCCCGGCCTACCTGAATCTCGGCGACAGCTATCTCGTGCGTAACGACCGCGCGAGGGCACTCCAGAGCTACCTGGAGGCGGGCCGGCTCACGCCCATGCTCGCGGAGGCGCACCGGCGGGCAGGCGATCTCTATCTCGCCGACAAGAGAATCGACGAGGCGCTGGCCGCGTATACGCGGGCGCTCATCGCCGATCCCAGGGCCGTGGGCGCCCTGACGAATCTCGCCCGCATCTACACCGAGGAGCGTCGCGACCTCAAGCAGGCCGTGGAGCTGGCCCAGCGCGCCGAGAGCCTGGCGCCGCGGGACTGGTACGTGCAGGACGTGCTCGGCTGGAGCCTCCACGAATCCGGCAAGACCGCCGAAGCCGTGCCGCACCTGGAGGAAGCGAAACGGCTCGAGCCTCAGGCGGCACGAGCCCACTATCACCTCGGCATGGCCTACCTGAGACAAGGAATGAAAAGCGAGGCGGCGAGCGAGCTCCGGGCCGCTCTCTCCCTCGCTCCAAATCTGCCTCAGCGCGACGCCATCGAGAGGACCCTCGCCGACCTTTCGCACTGACGAAGCGTGGCCCGTGGCGTGGACAACTTTTTGTACACGCCGCCCTCGCGTCGCCGCATGTCACTGATTTCGCTGACCGATAGAGCATGGCTTGGCTCTTGCTCAAAGCTCAAGAGCAGGATGACCAAGGAACTGCGGTGCGACGACGTCTTCTCGGGCTGTGCCTACGTGAGCGTGGGCTCGGACATCCGCGCGCTCATGGCCGAGTACATGGTGCACGTCCGCGACGTACATCGCGTGACGAGCCCGACGCCGGAGCTACGCATCCAGGCCATGGTCGCGGTTCGAGAGCGACAAGCCCACATGGATTGAGCGAGCAATTCAGCAGGCGATACGCGCTGGGTGCTAGCGATCAAGTTGCGACTCGTTCCAGATGCGACTCGTTTCAGAGAGGTGGGCAAAAAGAGACCGCCGCACCAAGGGAGTATCCCCTTGGGCGGCCCCTAGCCGGCGCTAGGCTCTGCTCTAAGCTTACGCGACTCTATGCTTCCTGCGAGCGATGCCCGCCAGACCCAGAAACCCCGCACCTAAGGAGGAAGAACGTGCTGGGAAATGGAACTTTGCCCGGCCCGGGGCCGACAAACAAGGTTACACTCGGCGCCTCCTCGCACTTCCTCTAATCACCTGACGGTTGGGAATGGCCTGGGAGCGTTCGGCAGGAGACTTCAGCGTGTCTCGAGGCCCGCACTGGGTAGAAGTGTCCCTTCAGACTGGAAACTGCATCCCCCTCCCCTCCAGACGAGGGGGATCATCGCGGGATTGCGGCCCACATTTGGTCGGTGGGTCTTACTTGACGGCTTGCTCGATAAGGCCGTAGGTTACTCCGTATCTGCTGACAAGGGACCCAGGGATCAAGGACCAGACTCTCGGGTTGTCAGACACCTGAGGCTTCCATGCATGTGCGAGCAATCGTAGTTCTTATTCTCCTCCTGTCCGCTGCTCCCGCGCGGGCGCAGTGGAACGATGACGCGCAGAAGTGCGCCGAGACGCCGACCCCGGATCTGGCGCTGGCCCACTGCACGCGCGCCATCCAGTCCGGCGAGCTCTCCGAGCCGAGCCTGGCCGTCACCCTGAACAATCGCGGCAATGCCTACCAGAACAAGGGGGACTACGTTCGCGCCATTGCGGACTACGATCAGGCCATCAAGCTCAACTCCGATTCCGCGCTCATCTTCAACAATCGCGGCAGCGCCCATCAGCACAAGGGCGACTACGAGCGCGCGATCCAGGACTACGAGCAGGCCATCCGCCTCGATCCGTCCTCGGCGCGGGCCTTCAACAATCGCGGGCGCGTCAACCACCTCAAGGAGGACTACGCCCAGGCCATCAAGGACTACGACGAGGCGATTGCGCTCGATCCGGACTACCAGCTCGCCTTCTACAATCGGGCCCTCGCCCGCTTCGACCAGGGGCTCTACATCGCATCGGTGCCCGACTTCGTGAGGGCGGTGCAGCTCGACTCCTCCAGCACGTATCGGGTGCTCGGGCTCTACCTGGCCAAGGCCCGCGGGGGTGACGTCGATCGCGAGAGTCTCGCCGCGAACGCCGCGCAGCTCAATCTCACGCGCTGGCCCGGACCCGTCGTCGCGCTCTTCCTCGGCCAGATCACGCCCGAGGCCCTGGTGGCCGGCGCCCAGGATCCCGATCCCACCACGCAGCGGGAGCGGCAATGCGAGGCCTATTTCTATGCCGGCGAGCACTTCCTGATCCAGGGGCAGCGGGCCCCCGCCGTGCAGATGTTCCAGTCGGCCGTGGCCACCGGCGTCACCAGTCTCTTCGAGCACTCGAGCGCGAAGGCGGAGCTCCGGCGTCTCGGCCCCTAGCCGGCTCCGCATGATCGTCACCCGCCTTCCGCGCGCCCGACGGCCGGTGGCGACGCGCTCGGCCCCTTTCGTCGCGCTCCTTGTCTTGTTCGCGGTCGCCCTCGTGGCCCCCGGGCCGAGCGCTCAGACGGCCGCTCCCGTCTTCCGGGTGGCCATTCTCGGCGCTGATCCCACGCAGGTCTGGGATGCCTTCGAACGGCGCCTCAGAGACCTCGGGTACGCGGAAGGGCGCAATCTCGTCCTCGAGCGCCGCTGGTCACAGGGCTATGCCGATCGGGTGCCGGGTCTCCTCGCCGACCTCATGAAGGTCAAGCCCGCGGTGCTGGTGACGGACACGTTCCTCCGCACCGACCGTATCGACCCGGCGCAATGTGTGCCGCTCCTCGCCATCGGTGTCGCGGAGCCCTACGGCGCCTGTCCCATCTTCCCCGTGGCCCGAAGATCACTGACGGCCTCCGCGAAGGAAGTCAGCACGACCCATCTGCAGCTGGCCCTGGCGGCCGTCCCCTCGGCCAGGCGCCTTCTCGTCCTGACGAATTCGAAGCTCGCATTCCTGGTCGACTACGCGAGGGAGCTCCAGGCCGCCGCGCAGCCGGGCGGGGTCGCCGTGGAGGTCTTCGACGTGAGCGGCGGATCGAGCCTGGCCGAGGTCACCGGGACGATCACCAGGCAAGCGCCCGACGTCCTCATCCTGGGACCCGCGTTCGACCAGCCGCAGGTGCGGAGACAGATCGTGGGCTATGCGGCGAGAGGTCGGATACCCGCGATCGGCTCGCACGTGGCCGATGGGGTGGTGGTCGCCGCAAACTACGATTGGGTCGACCTGGGCCGTCGTAGCTGCTGAAGGGCACCAGGCCCGCCGACCTTCCCGCCACGGCGCCGACGAAGTTCGAGGTGATCGTCGATCGGCGAGCCGCGAGGGCCGTGGGTCTCACGCTCCCGGCATCGCTGCTGTCGCGGGCGGATCAGGTCCTCGAGTAGGAACGTTCCTGCTCGCGAGGACAGGGGGAATTACAGACTTCTAGGCGCGCGAATCTCGGGCGCGCCCGCGTCGCCTACCTCGGCCCGCGGGAGTCCCCGACGGGGTTGAGCCTCGACAGCGGCTGGGCTTGGGAGGTAAGGGGCCGCTGGCCGGTGTCAGCCGCCGGCTGCGGCTGGAGCTGCTGCGGCTGTTGCTGCGGCTGACCGGGCACGCTCAGCACCTGACCCGGATCGGCAGGCTGCGGCTGCCCAGGAATGCCCAGCTTCTGTCCGGGATCGGCGGGCTGCGGCTGTCCCGGCACGGTCAACACCTGGCCAGGATCACTCGGGACGGGCTGTCCGGGCACACTCAGCGCGCGCCCTGGATCGGCGGGCTGCGGCTGCCCCGGCACGGTCAACACCTGGCCAGGGTCACTCGGTTGTGGCTGCCCGGGCACGTTGAGCGTGCGCCCCGGGTCTGCCGGCGGCGCGACATCGCCCTGAGGCTGCGGGGCCGAGGGGATCTTCACGGGCTGCTTGCCGTTCGGCACCACGACCCTGCCCTCTTCAGGCCCTTTCGGAACCTGCGGCGCGGTAGGTGCCAGAGCGGGAGCGGCCATTGGCGGCGGGGCTGGCGCGGCCACCGCCGGGGTGACCACGGGCGGCGCGACAGCCGCGACCGTGGGGACCTTGAGGCCCGTCAGCTGGATCATCACTTCACCTTCCACCCGCTGCGACGACCAGCCCAGGCCGAAGCCCAGCGAGGCCGCCAGGCCGTAGGGGGACGCCGCGGCGGCGGCGTTCGGCACGACCGATCCGCCGCCAGAGCTACCGAAGCCGAATCCCTTCATCGTGTTCTTGGGTCGGATGATGAACTCGACCACGCCGAAGTTGGCGCCCTTTTCCATCGCGTGATACGCGGCCTCGCAGACGGCGGGAAGCCACGGCTTGTCGGCCCCTTCGACCGAGGAGATGCCCACGTAGTTGGACATGTCGGTCGAGATGTCGATCTTGTCCCACGCGGCGTAGACCAGCTTGATCTCCTTGGCCTTCTCCCGATTGGCGCCGGTGTAGGTGTCCTTGTACCCGTACCCGCCCCGGCACTCCTTGGCCTGATCGTACGTCATGCTCGCGGGGCGAATGGGGCCGGCGCCGTTGATGAAGACATCCGGCTTGTACGGCTGGGAGAAGTTACCCGGAGCGCCGAGGACGCCGGGAATACCCGGGAGATTGACGTTGGTGATGCGACTGCTGCCGAACGTGATCGATGGCGAGGCAAACGACGTGGATCCCGTATAGCCGACGTAACCCTCGCCCGCGCCGGCCGTTCCCGCCGCGCCGACACCACCACCCCCCTGGACGTTGATGCCGCCGATGTTGACGGAGGTGGCGCTCGAGGTACCGAGTGAGTTCTGGTTCGTGTTCTGGTTGACGTTTCCAGAGGTGCCGACGGCGGCTTGCCCGCTGGTGTTTCCCGTGTTCTGCACGGCGTTGATGACCGTGGTCGGGCTGTCAGCGAACACCGGGCAGACCATCAGCATCAGGATGGCCACGGTCGCCGCTGACTGCCACATCGTACGTATCAAGAGCTCTCCGGAGTGTATGGCCCAACGGTGGATGACCCTGGCGGTGAGCTCGCGCTCACCGCCAGGACCAGGAACACTACACCACCACTACAGCTACTGCGCGATGAATGTCTGGGTCGAGTTCTGGTTCGGCGACGACCCGCCCTTCTTCCCTGCGCCAACGTTCGCCTGACCGTTGCTGTTGCCGGTATTGCCCACGGCGTTGATGGTCGTGGTAGCACCACCCTTGCCCGCGCCCTTACCACCAAGATTCTGGATCAGGACGCCGAGCACTTGACCGCTGTTGTTGACCACCTGGTTGCCACTGCCGTTATTGACCACGCCGGTATTGGCACCACCGACGTTGACGCCGTTGCTGGCGCACTGCCCACTCTGCGTGAGCCCGTTGATCTGGTTCCCCGAGTTGGCAGAGCTGGTACCGTTTGCGCTGCCCGTATTATTGGCAGCCCCCGCCGTCGTCGTGACGGCCTGGGTCCCACCCGCTCCGCCGGCACCGCTGACCGCACCGTTGCCTGTTCCACCTGCTCCACCTGCTCCACCATGACCGCCGGCACCGCCAACACCGCCGGCACCGGTCGAGGCGCCACCAGTGCTTGTACCGCTCGCTGCACCTGCGCCACCCGGGCCGCTTGACGCACCGGCCGCGCCGACAGCTCCAGCTCCGGCCGTGGCACTGCCATTGGTGGCAGAGCCATTCGTGGAGGTTCCGCCGGCACCACCTGCCGCGCCGCCACCACCTGCTCCACCCGTGGCCGACGTGTTCCCGACGGTCCCGCCATTCCCGGACACTCCGGTAGACGAGGCCCCGCCCGCTGCACCGCCCGTTGCTGCACCACCAGCTGCTGTGGCTCCCGTGCTGGTCGCGTTACCGCTAGACCCAGCACCGCCCGTCGACGACGCAGCACCACCAGCGCCGCTATTCCCGGCACCGCCGGCACCCGTAGACGCGGCACCGCTGTTACCGCTGGCACCGCCGGTCGCGGCACCGCTCGTACCCGCGGCTCCGGCACCACCCGTCCCTGCACCACCGTTTCCACTCGTGCCTGCACCACCGGCACCGCCATTGCCGCTTGTCGCGGCGCCGGCGCTCGTGTTCCCACCCGTGCCGGCGCCACTCGTTGCCGCGCCAGTCGCCGCATTACCACCGGCACCGCTGTTACCAGCGCCACCGGCACCACTAGCACTGCTACCTGTGGCATTGCCTGAGCCCGCACCACCGGTCCCGGCTCCGCCCGTAGCATTACCCGTCGTACCTCCACCCGCGGCACCACCGGTACCACCAGCGGCGCTACCGCCAGAGCCGGCCCCGCCGGCCCCGCTGCTGCCGGCACCACCGTTGCCACCAGTATTCGTGTTGCTCGTGTTACCAGCGGTCCCGGTACCACCTGTCCCGTTACCACCGGTGCTCGAAGTACCACCCGCGCCACCGGAGCCTGCATTACCGCCGGTTCCACCAATAGCGCCCGTGCCTACCGCACCCGGAGCACCACCAGTAGAACCAGAGACACCAAAGTTGGA
>QHVD01000281.1 GCA_003222235.1 Gemmatimonadota bacterium
GGATGCCCGATGGCGCCTGGCCGATCCTCACCTACGCCGGGAAGTGGGAGCCCGGCTCGCCCGACGACCTCGGTAGCGCGCCCGTGTGCCCCGCGAACATTCCCCAGAAGGTCGCGGACAAGCTCGCCAAGCTCGCAGAGGCTGCGTGGCGGGTGATGCAGGGAACCGGCTACGGACGCGTAGACCTGCGGCTGGACGAGCAGGGCCGCGCCTGGATCCTGGACGTCAATCCGAACCCCGACTTGAACGACGACGCCGGGCTGTCGCGGATGGCGCGGGCGGCGGGTTGGGACTACGCGGAACTGGTGCGCCGGATCGCCGAAGTGGCCCTCCGTGAGGCCCAGGGCGAAAAGGCGGCCCTTGAGCTGCTCGCTCCGTCCCGTCGGCCGCGCGCAACGCGCACGGCTTGAGGGGCTGACGGCGGCGACGGGCTTCTTCCGGCGGGAAGAGGTCGCGACCGCCCTGGAGCTGTTGGATGACAGTCTCGCCGGGGACCCCGACTACCGCTTCCTGGGCGCCTACGCGGGTGACGAGCTCCTCGGGTACGCGTGCTGGGGCCCCACGCCGGGGACGGAAGGGACCTACGACCTCTATTGGATCGTCGTGGATCCCGCGTGGCAGGGCAAAGGGGTCGGGACCCTCCTGTTGAGGGCCGTCGAGGCCAAGCTCGTGGCCGAGGACTGTCGCCTCATCGTCGTCGAAACCTCGTCCCGCGCCGGGTACGCGCCCACCCGGGGGTTTTACGAGCGGCGCGGCTACGCCCCGGCGGCGCGAGTCCCGGGCTATTACGCGCCCGACGACGATCTGATCGTGTACCTCAAGGACCTGACGCATGGCGCCCTGGCAAGAGCTGCTCCGTAAGAAGTCCGTCGCAACGTTAGAAGCGCTGGTGGCCAAGTTCGGCCCCGAGCACTTCCCGGATCTCGAACGGCTCCGGGAGGCGGCCCGAAACTTCGAGTTCCGGATCTCCCCGGCCATGGTGGACCTGATCAAGTCCCCGGGCGACCCGATCTGGCGGCAGTACGTACCGGACCTCCAGGAGCTCGAAGTCCACGACGGGCTCGTGGACTCGCTCGCGGAGGATGCGAACTCCCCCGTCCCCAACATCACGCACCGCTACCCCGACCGCGCCCTGTTCCTCGTGTCGCCGGTCTGCGCCTCGTACTGTCGCTTTTGCACCCGGCGCCGCAAGGTCGGCGATCCGGAGAAGATCCCCATGTCCGAGCTCGAGTCGGCGTTTCGTTATCTCGAGGAGCACACCGAGATTCGGGACGTCATCATGTCGGGGGGGGACCCCCTGCTGCTCTCGGACCGCCGCATCGACGAACTGTGCAAGCGGCTGAGATCGATCCCGCACATCGAGATCATCCGCATCGGCAGCCGGGTGCCGTGCCATCTCCCGGAGCGGATCACCCCGGAGCTGTGCGCCATCTTGAAGCAGTCTCATCCGCTCTACATCAACACTCACTTCAACCATCCCGACGAGCTCACACCCGCGGCGGTGAACGCGCTCCGCATGCTGGCCGACGCCGGTATCCCCCTCGGCTGCCAGACGGTGCTGCTGAAGGGAGTGAACGACGATCCCGTGGTGATGAAAGCGCTGATGCAGAAGCTGCTCGCGGCCCGGGTGCGGCCGTACTACCTCTTCATGTGCGACCAGGTGGCGGGCGCCGAGCACTTCCGGACGACGGTCGAGAAAGGACTCGAAATCATCAGGGCCCTGCGTGGCTGGACGTCCGGGCTCGCGGTCCCGCACTTCGTGATCGACGCCCCGGGCGGAGGCGGGAAGATCCCGCTCGTCCCGGAGTACGTTGAGTCGATCAGCGATGAAGAAGTGGTGCTGCGCAACTACGCGGGGAAGCGGTACGTGTATAAGCAACCGCCGGCGAACCGGCAAGAGGACTCAGCTCGGGATCGCGCCCTCCCCTCTTCCTCCTTCCTCCCATTTCCGCGGCCGTTTTCCGCCCTTCCGGCCCCCTGAGCCGCCGCGCGTCCCGCCGCCGGAGTCGATGGAGCGAACGTCGGCTTCGCTCACGAGGAGTCCGGTGCGCAGCGCGAATCGCACCAGCTCCGGGCGGTGTCGCAGTCCCAACCGGTCCATGAGGCGGGCCCGGTCCTCGTCCACGGTCTTCGGGCTGACGGAGAGCTTGCGGCCGATCTCTTTCGAGGTGTAACCCAGCGCCACGAGCGCCAGCACCTGACGCTCGCGCGCGTTCAGCCGATCCGCCGCAGCCTTCTCGTCCTGGGTCTGCCCCTCCTTCCAGTAGCGTTGCAGCACGACCAGGGTGGCCGCGTCCGCCCCGAGGAACAGTCGACCCTCGGTCACCGTTCGGATCGCCCGCGTGAGGTCCTCCACTGGACCCGCCTTCTCGACGAATCCGCTCGCGCCCGCCTCGAGCGCGTCGAGCAACTGGCGCTCTTGTGCGACCGCGGTGAGGACGAGTACCCTGGCTCCGATCCCCAGCGCGACGATCCGGCGTGTCGCCTCGAGGCCTCCTCCCCCCGGCATGGCCAGATCCATCAGGACGACGTCCGGGCGAGTCAAGTACGCGCGCGCAACGCCTTCGTCCCCGGTTCCGGCCTCGCCGACCACAACGAGATCGCGCTGCTTTTCCAGCAGCGCACGCAACCCGGCACGGAAGACGACGTGATCGTCCACCAAGAGGATGCGGATGCTATTCCGCAGTTTGTCGGCAGGACCGAGGGCGATCACGGACGCGTCTAGCGCTGACATTCCATATGCCACGGTTCGCTCCCTTGCAAAATCTATGCACCACGTAACGGTCGGGCACGCCCTGCTCACTAACCCCGCGACAGCTTTGGCACGGCTCGTGCCCGTGTCGCGCGTCCGCTACAATTCACCACAACAGTTTTCGACCATGCGCGCTATGCTCCTCGACGTGCCGCGCCGTCCGCTTCGCGCGGCCGATGTCCCGCGCCCCGAGCCCGGTCCCGGGCAGGTGCTCATTGCCGTGAATGCCTGCGGCGTGTGCCGCACTGACCTGCACATTTTCGATGCGGAACTCGCGAACCCCAAGCTGCCGCTCGTGCTCGGTCACGAAATCGTCGGCACGGTCGTCGCCACCGGGCCGGGCGCGGGCCGGTTCGCCCGCGGAGAGCGGGTCGGCGTTCCCTGGCTCGGCTGGAGTTGCGGCGAGTGCCGCTATTGCCGCACCGCCCGCGAGAACCTGTGCGACCGCGCGCGCTTCACCGGATACCAGATCGACGGCGGCTACGCCGAGTACGCCGCGGCGGACGCGCGGTTCGCATTCCGGCTCCCCGGCGAGTATGCCGATGCCGACGCCGCGCCGCTCCTCTGCGCGGGACTCATCGGCTACCGCTCGCTCGTCGCCGCAGGCGACGCCGAGCGGCTTGGGTTGTACGGGTTCGGCGCCGCCGCCCACATCGTGGCACAGCTGGCTCGTCACCAGGGACGGCGCGTGTTCGCGTTCACGCGCGCCGGGGACACGGACGCGCAGCGCTTCGCGCTCGAGCTCGGCGCGGTGTGGGCGGGTGCGTCGGACGACCGACCGCCCGAGCCGCTCGACGCCGCGATCATCTTCGCGCCGGTCGGGAGCCTCGTGCCGATGGCGCTGCGCACCGTGGCGAAGGGCGGAACCGTGGTGTGCGCCGGCATCCACATGAGCGAGATCCCCGCGTTCCCCTACGACCTGCTCTGGGGCGAGCGGGTGGTGCGCTCGGTGGCGAACTTGACCCGGAAGGACGGAGAGGAGTTTCTCGCGCTCGCTCCCAAGGCGCCCGTGCGGACGGAGATCGAGTCGTATCCCCTGGAGCACGCGAACGAGGCACTCGGGAACCTGAGGGCGGGAAGAGTCCGGGGGGCGGCGGTGCTGAAGATCTGAGTGGCTCAGAGCTTGCTCCGCAACGCCTGAAACCGCGGATCGCCGCGCAATGACTCGAGATCGGAGTCGTTGTCGAGCCACTCGCGGTGCCCGAAGCCGTTCCGGATCGCTTGCTCGAGGCACGCGATCGCGTCGTCGCTCCGCCCCAGCAGCGCGTACGAGCACGCCACGTTGTAGAGGACTCCCGAGTCCTCCGGGTCGATGGCACGCGCCCGGTCGGTCCATTCGAGGCCGCGCTCACGCTCGCCGAGCTGCACCAGCGCCCCACCCCCCAAGTAAAGAGCGCGGGCGTCGTCCGGATTGAGCTCGAGGTGCTTCTCGGCAACCTCCAGCCCCCGGCGCATGGATGTCTTTGCGTCCGCGTGGCGGCCCAGCCCTTTGAGGGGGACCGACACCAGGATCAGCGCCTGATAGTCTTCGGGGCGGACGCGCGACGCATCCTCGTAGTGGCGCACGGCGTCCTCCAGCTCGCCCTCCTGGAAGCACGCCCGCGCGTAGAGGTAGTGGGCCTCGTACAGCTTCGGGTTCAGCCGGATCGCCGTTTCGAACTCGTGCCGCGCTTCTGCGTACTTCTTGCTCAGGGAGACGGCCAATCCTCGCGATGCGTGCGCCTCGGCCAGCTCGGGATCGAGCTCCAGGGCCCGGCGGCTGGCGGACTCCGCGCTCTCGAGGTTGGTCTTGCTGCCGTCCCAGTACATGTAGAGGAAGGAGCAGCAGTCGGCCACGCCGGCGTAGGCGAGGGCGTAGTGGGGATCGATTTCGATCGCCCGCTCGAACATGCGGCGGGCGAACTGGATGCCGGTGCGGCGGAACTGGTGGAAGAACTGGCGGCCGCGCAGGTAGTACTCGTAGGCTTGCACGTTCTCGGTCGGCGCCTTTTCGATCGCCCGTCGCTCTTCATCGCTCAGTACCACCCGCAGCGCCTTCACGATGTTCCCCGCGATCTCGTCCTGGATCGCGAACACGTCTTCCAGGTCGCGGTCGTAGCGCTCCGACCAGAGATGGTAGCCGTCGGCGACGTTGACCAACTGTGCCGTCACCCGCAGGCGGTTCCCCGCCTTGCGCACACTCCCCTCCAGCACCGTGCCCACGCTCAGCTGCTCGCCTACCTTGCGGATGTCCTGGTTCTTCCCCTTGAAGGCGAAGGCCGAAGTCCGCGACGCCACGCGCAGGGCCTGGATCTTGGTGAGCGCGTTGATGATCTCCTCGGCGATCCCGTCGGTGAAGTATTCGTTCTCCGGGTCGGCGCTCATGTTGACGAACGGCAGCACGGCGATCGATTTCGGAGCTGTGGCCGTCACCACCGGCACGGCGCCTGGCGGCGTCGCGCCCGCCGGCTTGAGCGCCTGGGCAAACTGGGCCGCCGTCGCGAACCGGTCCGCCGGCTCCTTCGCCAGCGCCCTCATGACCGCCTGCTCCACCCAGGGCGGCACGGCGTCTCGCACGGAGCGGAGCGGCGGGACCGGCTCCGTGAAGCACTTCACGATGATCGCCTGGGCGGTGGGCCCGGTGAACGGCGTGCGGCCGGCCAGCATCTCGTACAGCACGCATCCCAGGCTGTACACGTCGCTCCGCCCGTCCAGCTCGACCGCGCCGCCGGCCTGCTCCGGGCTCATGTACGCCGGCGTGCCGACCGAGGTGCCTGTCTGGGTCAGCGTGTCCGCTGCCGCGGCGCTGACCGCCTTGGCGATGCCGAAGTCGGTCACCATGGCCTCGCCTTCGTGCAGCATTACGTTCTCGGGCTTGATGTCGCGGTGCACAACCCGGTGCCGGTGCGCGTAGTCCAGCGCGGCCGCGACCGCGCGCGCCACCTGGAGTGCCTCCTCGAGGGGGAGCGTCGTCTCGCGCTCCAGCCGCTGGCGCAGCGACTCCCCTTCCACGTAGGGCATGACGTAGTAGAGCAGGTCGTCGTCGACCTGCCCCGAGTCGTACAGCGGAACGATGTGGGGATGCTGCAGGCGCGCCGCGATGTCGATCTCCCGCAGGAACCGCTCGGGCCCGAGGCTGACCGCGAGGTGCGGATGCAGCACCTTGACCGCCACCGAGCGGCGGTGCCGGCGGTCCTGGGCCACGTACACCGTCGCCATGCCCCCGCGGCCGATCTCCCGCTCGATGCCGTACCGGCCGGCCAACGCGGTGCGGACGCGATCCGTCTGCTCGTCCATCAGCTCTTCGCCGCCTCCTCGAGCTCCTTCTTCCGCGCCTCGACCACCTTGTGCACCGCTTCGGGCGGGACCTCCTGGTAGACGTGGAATTTTTGCCGGTATGTCCCCCGCCCGTGGGTCAGTGAGTGCAGGGCCGTCGCGTACTTCTCGAGCTCCGCCTCCGGGACCAGCGCCCTCACTTTGGTGAGCCGGCCGTCCTTCTCGGTGCCGAGGATCTGGCCGCGCCGCGACGAGAGGTCGCCCATCACCGCGCCCTGGTACTCGTCCGGCGTCCACACCTCCAGCTCGAGGATCGGCTCGAGCAGCGTGGGCCTCGCGTTCGGGCTCACGTTCCGAAACGCGAGGATGCCGGCCATCTTGAACGACTGCTCGTTCGAATCCACGTCGTGGTAGCTGCCGTCGTACAGCTCCACTTTGAAATCCACGACCGGATAGCCCGCCACCGGGCCCCGGGCGGCCGCCTCATGGATGCCGCGCTCGACTGCCGGAATGTACTGCCGGGGGATCACCCCGCCCACGATCTCGTCCACGAACTGGACCCCCGACCCGCGCGGCAGCGGAGCGATCCGGATCCAGCAGTCGCCGTACTGGCCGCGGCCGCCGGTCTGCTTCTTGTGCTTCCCCTGCCCCTCCGCCCTGCCCTTGAACGTCTCGCGGTACGCGATCTTCGGCTTCGTGATCTGGGCGTGCACCCCGAACTTGCGTGCCAGCCGCCCCACGATGATCTCGAGATGCCGCTCGCCCAGCCCGCGGATCAGCGTCTGCTGCAGCTCCCCGTTGTACTCGTGCTGGAAGGTGGGGTCTTCCTCATGCAGCTTGTGCAGGCCGTTCGAGAGCTTCTCTTCCTCGCCGCGCTGCTTCACTTCGATCGCCACGGTGATCACCGGCTCCGGGAACGGGATCTTTCGGAGCACGATCGGCATCTCCCGGGTGGAGAGCGTGTCGTTCGTGTGCGTGTCGCGCAGCTTCGCCACCACGCCGATGTCTCCCGCGTGCAGCTCGGCGATCTCGCTGCGGTCCTTTCCCACGGCGACGCACAGGTGGTTCAGCTTCTCCACGGCGTCGCGCGGCGCGTTGTAGACGTCCTGGCCGTTCCGCACGGCGCCGGAATAGACCCGGAAATAGGTCACGTCGCCCACGTGCGGCTCGGAGATGGTCTTGAAGACCTGGGCGACGAACGGCCCGCCATCCTCCGGCTTGACCATCAGCCGTTCCGCGCTCCCCCACTTCTGCCCTTCCACCGCCGGGCGCTCGTGCGGCGCGGGAAACAGCTCGACCATCTTCGAGAGCAGCGCCCGCAGGCCGTACGTCAGCTCCGCCGCGCCGCAGAATAGCGGGAATAGCTCGCCCCGCAGCATGCCGGCCTTCATCGCCCGGATTGCCTCGTCGCGCCCGATCTCTTGACCCCCGAGGTAGCGCTCCAGCAGGGTGTCGTCCGTCTCCGCGATCCGCTCGATCAGCTCCTTGGAGTAGCGCTCGAAGCGCTCCTGGTACTCGGCCGGCACGTCCGTCTCCTGGTACTCGCCGGCCTTGGTCCCCTTCTTGTACAGGTGGCACCGCTTCGAGAACAGGTTGACGACGCCGTGGAAGTCCGGCCCCTCGCCCACGGGGATCTCCACCGGGATCACCTTGGGCGTCAGCACCTGTCTGATCTGGTGGTAGACCTTCTCGAAGTCGGCGTGCTCTTTGTCCATCAGGGAGACGAACAGCAGCCGCGGGACGTCCCGCCCCTCGCAGTATTCCCACACCTTTTCCGTCCCCACCTCCACCCCGCCCGTTGCCGAGACGACGACCACCGCTGCGTCCGCCGCGTACACGCCGGCCAAAGCCTCTCCGGTGAAGTCGAGATAGCCGGGGGTGTCGATCAGGTTGATCTTGGTGTCCATCCACTCGGCCACGCCCAGCGCGAGGTTGATGGAGTATTTGCGTTCGATTTCGTCGGCGGTGTAATCGGTGAGGGCGGTGCCATCCTTGACGGAGCCGTGGCGCTTGCTCGTCCCGGCCACGAACGCGAGGGCATCGACCAGGGAGGTCTTCCCGCTCGCGCCGTGGCCGACCACGGCCACGTTGCGGATCTCCGATGTCTTATACACGCGCATGGGCGCCGGCAGCTCCTGCTGGGGGTCAGGACAATATGAGAGACTAGACGGCTAGACGGCTAGACGTCCAGCCGGCTAGACGTCGAGACGGCTAGACGTCCAGCGGCTGTCAGGTGGGAGCAGTGAGTTCGGCCTTACTAGGACCTCCCTCCTCACACCCGCTAGCCGTCTAGACGTCTAGCCATCTAGTCTGGCCGTCTCCTTTCCTGCCGCCTTCAGCTCCAGGCTTGCCAGTCCTCCCACCATCATCACCGCGCCCGCCAGCAGGAATGCACCCTGCTCGCCCAGGCCGTCGTAGGCCCAACCGGCCGCGAGGGGGCCAAGGCTGCGGCCGAGCGCGGCGAAGGCCTGGGCCGCACCGAGGATCGTGCCCTGTTCCGAGACGCCGGCGTAGACGGAGACCAACCCTGACGCCGCCGGTGCGAAGATGCTGTTCGCGAAGGCGAGCGGGACGGTCCAAGCGTACACCAGGAGGCTCGTTCCCGCGTACGGCACGGCGGCGATGCTCAGGCCCATCCCGAACAGGCCGAGGATGAGCAGGGCGCGCGCTCCCGTGCGCCGCTCGAGGCGACCGAACAGGAAGCCCTGCACGACCGCCGCGACCGCGCCGATCACGACGAACAGCCAGCCCAACTCCTTCGCCCCCCAGCCGAAGGCCTTGCTGACGTGGAGCGGCAGCGCCACCGTGTAGCCCGCGAAGGCGAACGGGGCGAAGAACCAGACGAGCATGAGCGGCCGCAGCTCGTGGCGCGCGAGCGCCTCCGCCATGTGACCGAAGTCGAACAGGGGTCGTGCCGCGCGGTGCTCGGCGGCGAGCGACTCGCGCAGGATCGTGCTGGCGGAGAAGAAGTTGATGACGGAGAGCGCCGCAGCGATCAGCCCCGGCGCGAGGGGGCCGAGGTAGTGGCCGGCGAGCCCGCCGATCAGCGGGCCCAGGACGAACCCGATCCCGAACGCCGCGCCGATCAGGCCCATCCCGCGAGCCCGCTCCGCCGGCGGCGTGATGTCCGCGACGTACGCCTGCGCCGCCGAGATGTTGCCGCTCGCAAAGCCCGAGATCACGCGGGCGACGAACAGCACCGCGTAGGACGGGGCGAACGCGAACAGCGTATAGCCCGCCGCGTTGATGAGCATCGTGGTGAGCAGGATCGGCCGGCGGCCCACCCGATCCGAGAGCCGGCCGAGCAGCGCCGTCGACAGGAATTGCATCGCCGAGAAGACGAACACGAGGGCGCCGTACCCGATCCCATGCGCGCCGAAGCGCTGGGCGTACATGGGCAGGATCGGCAGCACGATGCCGAAGCCGATCAGGTCGATCAGGACCGTGACGAAGATGACCGCCAGGCGCGAGCGGCCGGCCGTCACGGCGCGCTCACCGGGCACCGGGGGCGCGCGCCCTCGATCTGGCAGGCATAGGGGCTACAATTTACGCTGCTCCCAAGCAGCGCAGGGTGGTCGTAGGGGCGCAGCATGCTGCGCCCATACTTTCTTGTAGAGCATTGTACGGCAACGGCTTCACAGTTGACTTAGTCATATGACTAAGCTAAGATTACATCCATGAAGTACAACGTTCACGAAGCCAAGACCCACCTTTCCAAGCTCCTGGACCGCGTCGCCGCAGGCGAGGAAGTAATCATCGCCAAGGCGGGGGTGCCCGTGGCCCGTTTGGTGCCAGCCGCCCCGGTGGTGAACGAGCGGCCACTGGGCACGGAGAAGGGTCGCGTCTTCGTCGCGGACGACTTCGACGCGCCGCTTCCCGAGGACATCCTCAAGGCGTTCGAGGAGTGAGAATCCTCCTCGACACGCAGGTGTGGCTCTGGATGCTCGCAGCGCCCGAAAGGCTCGCCTCCGCCACCAAGCAGCTCGTTGTCGCACCCGACAACGAGTTGCTGCTTTCGGCGGCGAGCGCCTGGGAGATCGCGATCAAGTACGCGTTGGGGAAGGTGCGTCTGCCCGACGCTCCCGAGCACGTGGTGCCGCAGCTGATGGCCCGGACGGGCGTCGTTGCGCTTCCGGTCCTCCATCGCCACGCCTTGCACGTCGCGACGTTACCGCAAAAGCACCGGGACCCCTTCGACCGGCTGCTCGTCGCGCAGGCCCAGATCGAAGGGTTGCCGATCCTCAGCTCCGATCGGGCCTTCGGGCTCTACGACATCACGGTGTTGCCGGCCTGACGGGATCGCGCTACGCGATCGCGTCGAGCCTCCGGTCGTTTCTCCGCGCCAGCCGGTACAGCGGCAGCCCGAACAGCAGCGTCACGCCGCTCCATGCCCAGGCTTCGCCGATCGAGCGGACCCGGGCGAGCCACCCCCAGCCCGACTGTCCCAAGACCCCGCCGACGTTCGCGAACATCGAGTCGAGCGAGATGATCGTGGCCCGCTGCGCCGACGGGATGTGCGCGTTCAAGTAGGCCTGCTTCACCGGCATGGCCACGCCGACCGCGAGCCCGTACACCAGGTACAAGGCCACCACGACGTAAAACCTGTCGGGGCTCCCTACGCCGCGCCCGACCATGCCGCACGCGGTCGCCATCGCGGCCTGAACCACGACCGACAGCATCAACAGCCCCGTGCGCGAGCGCACCAGCCGCGACAGGGGCGCCACCAGCGCGTTGCCCGCGATCAGGCTCAGGCCGAGCAGCGAGCTGATGAGGCCGTCCACCCACACGAGGTCGCGCCCCAGCAGATCGAGGAAGTAGCGTTGCCAGCTGTAGAAGCCGAAGATCATGAAGCTCATCGAAACGAGCGACGCGAGCATCACCGGGCGGACCACAGGGTGGTGCAAGCCGTACTCCATCCCTTCCACGAACACCCGCCGCATCTCCACAGGGACCCGCTTCAGCTCGAGCGCCCGCGGCGTGTAGCCGAGCTCGGGCATCGCGTACCACGCGAGGGCGAAGAGCGGCACCACGATGGCGGCGCGGACGACATATGGAATGTACAGGTGGATCTGCCCCAGCAATCCGCCGCCGATCGTGCCCACGAGCATGCCCGCCCCGAAGAACATCTGGCCCTTCGCGAACACCGGCTCGAGCGGCTCGGTGTAGCCCGTCGCCTTCAGGGCATCCACGAGCCAGGCATCGACCGCCCCCGTGTAGAACGTGAAGCCCAGGCCGAGGAACACCGAGATCCACACGAACGCCCAAAATCCCCAGCCTCGCCAAGCGCTGGCGACGTACAGGAGCGTGGTGGTGAACAGGGTGACGAGGCAGAGGAGCAGCGAGACCCGGCGTCCCAGCGTGTCCGCCACGACTCCGGTCGGGATCTCGAAGATCATGGACCCGAGCGTGAACGCGGCGTTGGTCAGCAGCACCTGCTGGATGTCGAGGCCCGCGCCCATCTTGAACAGGGTGTCGATCCCCCAGATGAGCGACATCGCCAGGTTGAAGAGCCCGGTGATGGCGAAGTAGGTGCGGATGATCCGGCTGCTCATGTATTACGTTCGCGCCCTCATGGCAGGGCCGCGTGCAGCCAGTCGCGCGCGAGCGTGGCGATATCACGGTGCCGCACGTCCGCCTCGGCGTTGAGGCGCCGCATGTCGGCGTCCGAGATCTTGCCCGCGAGCTCGTCGAGCGCCGGGCCGATCGCGGGGTGCAGCCGCAACAGGCCGGCCCGCATCACGGGCGCCGCCTGGTACGGCGGGAAGTAATGGCGGTCATCCTCCAGCGCCACCAGATCCAACGCCTCGATCTGGCCGTCCGTCGAGTTCCCGGCGATGACGTCCACGTTTCCGTCGGCGAGCGCGCGATACGTGAGCCCCAAGTCCATCGCCGTAGGCGGCGCCGCGAACGCGAGACCGTAGGCCCGCGCGAGCCCCCGGAAACCGTCCGCCCGCTCGAGGAACTCGTAGCCGAACCCGGCCTTCCAGCGCGGCGCCACGCGCGCCAGGTCGGAAATGCGCCTCAGGCCGTAGCGTTCGGCGTCGCGACGCCGCACCGTGATCGCAAACGTGTTGTCGAAGCCGAACGGCTTTCCCCATACGAGCCCGAACCGCTGCGCGTAGTCGCGCACGACGGTGGCATACACGCTCTCGGCACCGGCGATTGGGGGGGGGGGACGCTTCAACACGGCGGTGTACGCCGTCCCCGTGTACTCGACGTACAGCGCGATGCGGCCGGAGGTGATCGCCTCGTGGCAGACGAACGTCCCGCCAAGGTGGAGCCGGCGCTCGACGGGGAGGTGCGTGCGCCGCTCGATCTGCTGCGCCACGATCTCGGCGAGCAGGTCGGACTCGGTGAAATTCTTCGCGCCGACGACGACGCGATCCCTACGCCCACATGCCGCCGCGAGCAGCAGCGCCGTGCCGGCGACCGCGAGCCACCGTCCGCCGGTCCGCCCGTCCGCCCGTCCGCCCCTCATTTCGGCCGCCACGCGAGCCGCCGCTCCGCGAGCCCGAGCAGGCCGTCGGCCGCCAGCGCCATCAGCGCCGCGGGGAGCGCCCCGGCGAGAATGAGCGCGTCGTTCACCATCGCCACGCCGCGGAAGATGTAGACGCCGAGCCCGCCCGCGCCGATCGCCGCCGCGATGGTCGCGGTCCCGACGTTCACCACAGTGGCGATACGGACGCCCGCGAGAATCACCCCGAGCGCGAGCGGCAGGTCTACCATGAGGAGCAGCTGCCGGTCCGTCATCCCCATCCCCCGCCCCGCCTCCCGCACGGCGGGGTCCACGCCGGTGATCCCCGTGTAGGTGTTCCGGACGATCGGCAGAAGCCCGTACAGCACGAGCGCCACTACGGCGGTGCGCGCGCCGATCCCGCCGATCAGGGGCAACGGGATGAGGAACCCGAACAGCGCGAGGCTGGGAATCGTCTGCACGACGTTGGCGAGTCCGAGCACCGGCCCGCGCCACCGCGGCCGGCGCGTGAGCGCGATGCCGACGGGAAGACCCACCGCGATCGCCACGCTTGTGGAGATCGCAACCAGATAGAGATGCTGGCCGATGAGCCCCAGGACTTCCCCGGAGTGCTCAGCGTAGAACTGCACCAGATTCATGTGGCTCCCCGAGACTCGCGGCTGAAGCCGCGGCTCGGCACCTGCCGCTAAAGCGGCTTCAGCCGCAGGGGCCGAGTCGCGAGTTCACTCGCGGACTCACGCGGCACTCATGAACGCCTGACACTCCGGGTGATCGGAGCTGCGGAACTCGTCCGGGGTCCCGAGGAATGCGAGCCTCCCCTCGTGCATCAGTCCGATCCGGGTGCCGAGCAGCAACCCTTCGCGGACGTCGTGGGTGACGAAGACCACACCCTTGCCGAGCCGCCCCTCGAGGGTGCGGAACTCGCGCTGCAGCTCCACGCGGGTGATCGGGTCCAGGGCGCCGAAGGGCTCGTCCAGGAGCAAGAGCGGCGGATCCGCGGCGAGCGCCCGGGCCACGCCCACACGCTGGCGTTGGCCGCCGGACAGCTGATGCGGATACCGCGTCGAGAACTGGCGCGGATCCAATCCCACGAGATCGAGCAGCTCGCGCACGCGCTCTGCCGTACGAGCGGGCGGCCACCCCTCGAGCCGGGGCACGAGGCCGACGTTCCGCTCCACCGTGAAGTGCGGGAACAGCCCGATCTCCTGGATCACGTACCCGATGCGGCGCCGGAGCCGGGTCACGGGGAGATCGGCCGCCCGCTCGCCGGCGAGGTGCACCTCGCCCGCCGTCGGCTCGAGCAGGCGGTTGATGAGCTTCAGCGTGGTGGTCTTCCCGGAGCCGCTCCGCCCGAGCAGCACGAGCGTCTCGCCGGAGCCGACCGTGAAGGAGAGATCGTTCACCAGCACGCGGCCGGCGCGAAGCCCTCGCACCTCCAGGGCCGGGGTCACGCCAATCCCGCGAGGACCATCAGGAAGCGGCCGTCCAGGCTCCGGCTTTGCCAGCGCGCCGCGAGCCCCGCGTCCGAGAGGATCCGGAGGAAGGTGTCCGGGGCGTACTTGTAGGAGTGGCTCATGTCCAGCCGATCGTCCTGGCTCAAGCGCAGCAGCTCCCCGCCCATCAGCGCCGCGATGTCCCGACCGGCGTGGAAGTGCTTCGGGATGAGATGCAGGCCGGGAAGACGGGGGTCGTCCTTGGCTTCAAACCGCAGGTCGCCGTCCTCGTCCCGGACGCCGACGGCGTGGAGCGGCGCCCAGGCGAATCGGCGATTCAGCGGGTTGTCGTAGCCGGCCATGGTGGCATCCCCCGCGTACAGCTCGCCGT
>QHVD01000316.1:0-5471 GCA_003222235.1 Gemmatimonadota bacterium
ATGCTGACATGAGCCGCTTTCCTGTGAAGGGTTAAGGAGCCGGGGTCGCGGCGCCCGCGTCGGCAGAGACGCGGGGGAGCGCCACCGACCCGCTGCGGGCGACCTCGAGAATCCCGAACCGCTCGAGCGCCCGGATGAACGCCAGAACAAAAGAGCCGGTGCCGGCGACCTGGACTATCACCGCGTCCGGAGTCTCGTCGACGACCGTGGCCTTGAACAGCTCGCAGACGTCGAGCAGCTCGGCGTGATGCTGCTCGGTCGCGCCCAACTTGATGAGCGCGACCTCGCGGGCAACGCCGTCATCCAGGGGGAAGTGCTTCACCTCGCGGACACCAGAGAGCTTGTTGAGCTTTTTCGCCGTCATATCCGCCCCCGCCTCGTCGGTGCTCAGAATTACGGTCAAACATGACGTGCCCGGAGCCTCCCCCGGCCCCACGGTGATGCTCTCGATCGGCAGGTTGCGCCGCCGCAGCTCGCCGACCGCACGCTCCAGGGCGAGAAGCTCCTGGTTCAGGAGAATCGACACCGCCTGAGCCACGCGGCGCCCGCGCTTCAGTCGCCCGCCGTGGCCACGGGCTCCGCCTCGATCGGCTCGGAGAGCGTGGCGCCGGGCGGGATCATCGGGAAGACGTTCGCCTCCTGCTCGATCACGAACTCCACGAGCGCCGGCCCCGGCTCGGCGGCGGCCTGCGCCAGGACCGCCTCGAGCTCGGAGGCGCGCTCCACGCGCCATCCCGCGATCCCGTACGCCTCGGCGAGCTTCACGTAGTCCGGGCTCCAGATCGGGGTCGCCGAGTAGCGGCGGCCGTGGAAGAACTGCTGCCACTGCCGCACCATGCCGAGATAGCCGTTGTTGAAGACCGCCATCTTCACCGGGATCTTCTCCTGCACCATGGTGGCGATCTCCTGCAGGTTCATCTGAAACCCGCCGTCGCCCGAGATCGCCCACACCGGCCCATGCGGCCGGGCGAGCTGCACGCCCATGGCCGCGGGCACGGCGAACCCCATGGTGCCGAGGCCGCCCGAGGTGATGTGCGTGTTGGGACGCTGGTAGGGGTACAGCTTGGCGACCCACATCTGATGCTGCCCCACGTCGGTCACGATCGTGCAGCGGTCGCGGGTGACGTCGTGGATCGCGGCGATGATGTGCTCCGGCGACAGATCGCCGCGGTAGCGCTCCTGCCGCGGCCGCGCGTAACTGTGGATCTCCTCGAGCCAGGCGATGCAGTCGCGCGGCGCGACGGCCGCGAGCAGCTCGGTCACGACCTGGTGCGCGTCACCCACGATCCCCAGCGTCGTGGGCACGTTCTTCCCGATCTCCGAGACGTCGAGATCGACGTGGACGATCTTGGCCCGCGGAGCGAAGCCCGTCGTGTTCCCCGTGACGCGGTCGTCGAACCGCAGTCCGATGCCCACGATGAGATCGGCGTGCTGGATCGCGCGGTTGACGTGGACCTCCCCATGCATCCCCGGCATGCCGAGGTGCAGCGGGTGTGATTCGGGGAACGCGCTGATGCCGAGCAGCGTCGTGATCACGGGGATTCCGGTCCGCTCGGCGAGCCGGCGCACCGCCTCGTACGCGTCCCCCAGGATGACGCCGTGGCCCACCATGAGGAGCGGCCGCTCCGCCGCGGCGATGAGCCGCGCCGCCTCCGCGACCGCTTCGGCCAAGGGCCGGGGCGAGAGGGGGGACGGGACCGACCGCACCCGCCGCAGGACGCTCTCCGGGCCGGCCGGCTCGTAGCTCGCGCGCTGGTTCTGCACGTCCTTCGGGACGTCGAGCAGCACCGGGCCGGGCCGGCCTTCGCGCGCCACGGCGATCGCCTCGCGCGCCCGCTGCGCCAGCTCGGTGACGTCCCGCACCAGGCAGTTGTGCTTGGTGATGGGCAGCGTGATCCCGATGACGTCGGTTTCCTGGAACGCGTCGCGGCCGATCATGGGGCGCGCCACCTGGCCCGTGATCGCGACCACCGGCGAGCTGTCCATGTGCGCGGTGGCGAGCCCGGTGACGAGGTTCGTCGCGCCCGGGCCCGACGTGGCCACGCACACCCCGATCCGGCCGCTCGCGCGGGCGTAGCCGTCGGCCGCGTGGGCCGCCGCCTGCTCGTGGCGCACGAGCACGTGGCGCAGCCGCGGGTGATCGGGCAGCGCGTGGTAGAACGGCATGATCGCGCCGCCCGGGTAGCCCCAGATCACTTCCACGCCCTCCTCGAGGAGGACGCGGCACAGAATCTGGGCGCCCGTGAGGACCTCGGTCATCGTCACACGCCCCAGAGGTAGACGGAGTTCAGCGACTCGGACTCGAGCCGCTCGGCAAAGTGCGCCTTGTTGAGCGCGTTGACCAGGGCGCGCGCGCACGCTTCGACGATGTCGGTCGAGGCGCCGTGGCCGGACAGCGATTTCCCGTTCACCCGCGCCTGGAGCGATACCTGGCCCAGGCTGTCCCGGCCCGGCGTGACCGACTGCACCGCGAGGTTGGCGACCTCGATCGGCTGCCCGACGATCTCGCTCACCGCGGCGTAGGTGGCCGCGATCGGCCCGTCGCCCGACCCGGCCGCGCCGCGCTCGCCCGCCCACGGCCCGGCCATCCGCACTTCCGCCGACGCGCCGACGGTCCCGCACGTGACCTGGAGGTAAGTGAGCTGGAACGGCTCGGGCGTGTCGGGGAAGCCGTCGTGCAGCAGCGCCAGCAGGTCCTCGTCCAAGATCTGGCGCTTCTTGTCGGCGAGGGCCGTGAACTTGTGATAGACCCGCTCCAGCGCCCCCTCGCCCAGCTCGTACCCGAGCTCGTGGTAGCGGCGCTCCAGCGCGTGGCGGCCGGAGTGCTTGCCGAGCACCAGGGTCGAGCGGGGGACGCCCACGGTCTCGGGCCGCATGATCTCGTAGGTGAGCCCGTTCTGCATCACGCCGTGCTGATGGATGCCCGCTTCGTGCGCGAACGCGTTGCGGCCCACGACCGCCTTGTTCGGCTGTGGGAACACGCCCGTGAGATGCGACAGCAGCCGGCTCGTGCGGTAGATCTCCCGCGTGTCCACGTTGCAGCGGAAGTCGACCACCTGCGGCCGCACGCGGCTCGCCATCACGATCTCCTCCAGCGCCGCGTTCCCCGCCCGCTCGCCGATCCCGTTGACGGTGCATTCCACCTGGCCCACCCCCGCCTCGATCGCCGCGAGGGAGTTGGCGACGGCGAGCCCCAGGTCGTCGTGACAGTGACAGCTGAGCACGACGCGGTCCGCGCCGGGCACGCGCTCGCGCACGGCGCGGAACATGGCCGCATACTCGGGCGGCGTGGCGTAGCCGACGGTGTCCGGCAGGTTGACCGTGGTCGCGCCTTCCGCGACCGCCGCCTCCACCACGCGGCACAGGAAGTCGAGGTCGGTGCGGCTCGAGTCCTCGGCCGAGAACTCCACGTCGTCGGTGAAGTGGCGGGCGCGGCGCACGGCCGCGCGCGCCATCTCCAGGCAGTCCTCACGCCCGATCTTGAGCTTGTGGGTGAGATGGATGTCCGACGTCGAAATGAACACGTGAATCCGGCCGCGGGCCGCCGGCCGCAGCGCTTCCCCGGCGAGATCGACGTCCCGCTCGACGCAGCGGGCCAACGCCGCGAGCACGGGGCGGCGCACCTCGGCCGCGATCCCCTGCACTCCCCGGTAGTCGCCCTCCGACGCGGCCGGGAAACCTGCTTCGATCACATCTACGCCGAGCGTGTCCAGCTGCCGCGCGAGCTGGAGCTTCTCTTCGGGGGTCAGGGTGTTGCCCGGAGCCTGTTCCCCGTCCCGCAGCGTAGTGTCGAAGATGACGACGTCTCGGACCATGTGTGCTCTCCGGTCTCTCCCCGCGCGGTGGCGCTCAGGGCGGATGAAAAACGAAAACGCCGCGAATCTCTCGGGACTCGCGGCGTCGTCAGGGGTACTGCCTGTTTCAGCGATCCAGCATTCGGTGTCTGACCAACGCGCCGCGCTCCCCGGGTTGTCCAATAAGGACCAGGAGCAGGACCAGCAGAGAAATCAGCACGAGGCCGAAGGTCATAGAGTCAGGGGTTGAGGTTAGCCTGGCAGCGCCCAATCGTCAACTAGTCAAGGCTAGACGATCCTACCCGTACGGGTGGGTTAGGACCCGCCACTCAACCATCGGACAGGTATGCCTCGTCCCAGGCGACCTCGAACTCGCCCCGGCAGCGCCGGCACGCCAGGCGGTGCGGCCGGCCGCGCAGGGCGCTCCGCCCGCGGCAGCTCGGGCAGACCCCGTAGGCCGGGCCCCAATCGGCGGGCAGGCGGGCGTCACGAGGCCGCGGGACGACGGTCCAGCGGCGCGGCGGGTAGGGCACGATCTCGATCAGGTACTGCGGCACGGCGACGGGGAGGCGGTTCACTTCGACCACGGCCGCGAGGCTCGTCACCTTGGCGACCCGGTACCAGGCACCGCGCCGTAGGGGAGATTTCACGTCTATATGCAGGCGGCCCCACCGCATTCTGGCCATGGCGTTCCCTCTCGCGTTCACTTGAGGATTGATGCGATTGCACACCGCTCGAGGATTGATGCGATTGCACCCCGCACGGCAATGCTAACCCGGAACGGGCTTTGGGGACGTGACTCAGGCTACAAGTGGGTTGGCCTTATGACCCCAGCCGGGGGACGGTGGGGGCTGGTGCGACCTTTTTGATGCCGCCGCGTCGCAGCTTTGCTGCCGTAACGCTACACAGGGGCGACGGGACTAGGTGTCTCGCTTCCGCCCCACGAGTTGCGCCACCAGGGAGACCCACAGCATCAACGCCAGGGACCCACGTCAGTTGAGCCCGCTTCATACCATCCTGCACGACTGCCATATGCCGAGGATATGCACGACTCATGCCAACGGCGCGCCACCCATCTCGGTCCGACCCATGCTGACCCTACTTCACCCCCAGCTCATCATGAGCGTGGTAATTCGGGTACGCCGGCCGCTTGTACTGCGGGGTCGGATGCTCCTTCATCAACTGCAGCACCACTTCCACGGCCTTCTCCAGCTGCGGATCATGCCCCTGCCGCACGGCCGCCGGAGCGAGCTCGACATCGTAGTCCGGGGCGATCCCGTGATTCTCCACTTCCCATTCCCCGTTCAGCCCGTAGAGCGCGAAGCGCGGCGCCATGACGTAGCCTCCGTCGATCAGCTCCGGATAGCCCCCGATCCCGACCAGTCCACCCCAGGTTCTCTGCCCCACCAGCGGTCCGACCCCGGCTTTGCGGAAGTACCAGGGTAAGGCGTCGCCGCCGGAGCCCGCCTCTTCGTTGATGATCATCACCTTGGGTCCGTAGATCGATGCCGACGGGCTGCTCCAGTCCGCCCCTTCCCGCGTCATGATCTTGCTCATGAGCGGCCGGTGCAGGAAGTCCACCACCCAGTCGGCGAGCTGTCCGCCTTCGTTGAACCGTTCGTCGATGACGACCGCTTCCTTCCCTACCTGCCCGAAGTAATAGCGATTGAAATTGCT
>QHVD01000316.1:5545-6406 GCA_003222235.1 Gemmatimonadota bacterium
CACCTTGCGCCGGTTGCCCTCGATCCAGGCGAAGCGCCGCAGATTCTCCTCACTCTCGACGGGAACAACCGTCACATCCCGTGACCCTTTGCCGTCGGCGGACGGCCCCACTTTCAGCACCACCTGTTTGCCCGCCGTCGCCTCGAAGAAGCTGTACAGGTTGTCGGAGGAACGCAGCTCGCGTCCGTTGACGGCCAGCAGGTAGTCGCCGGCCTTCACGTTCACTCCAGGCTGAGTCAACGGCGCCTGCAGCCCCGGATTCCAGTTCTCCCCGTCGTACACCCTGGTGATCCGGTAGCGCCCGTTCTCCTGCGCGTAATCGGCGCCCAGCAGTCCGCCCTTCACCTTTTTCGGCTCCGGTCGCTCGCCCCCGCCGAGGAACATGTGGCCCACCGTCATCTCACCCAGCGCGTCTTCCAGCAGGTATGTGAAGTCGTCACGTGAGGCGAGCCCGTCCAGATACGGCTGGTATCGCGCCGCGACCTTGTTGAGGTCGAGCCCGTGATGATTGGGGTCGTAGAAGAAGTCGCGCTCGATGCGCCACGTCTCGCGATACATCTGCTTCCACATCTCGCGCGGCTCCACGTAGACCAACATCGAGTCCAGCTTGAGCGGGCCTTCCCCGGGCTTCGGCTTGCCGCCAGCCGTCGGCGGCTCGTCCGTTCCCGCCATCACCCACTGCT
The DNA here is from genome assembly GCA_003222235.1 of Gemmatimonadota bacterium. Taxonomy (GTDB): domain Bacteria; phylum Gemmatimonadota; class Gemmatimonadetes; order Gemmatimonadales; family GWC2-71-9; genus AG12. The sequence goes on from QHVD01000316.1 coordinate 6,229, forward strand.
CGCCCTTGCGGTACAGCAGCTTCTCGCCGTTGAACGACACCGTGAAGTCGTTCAAGTCCTCGACGAACTTGTCGAGCTTTCGCTTCTCCAGGTCCCATTTGTAGAGGGTCTGGGGCAGATTCGGGTAGTCGGCTTGCGTGATGACCTGCGGCGCTTCGGCGATGAACAGGATGCCCGA
>QHVD01000260.1:0-6632 GCA_003222235.1 Gemmatimonadota bacterium
GACCATCGTTCGGGCGAGCCCGCCGCAGTACCGGCTGTCGGACGGCCGGTTCCTGCTCTCAGAACCGGGCGAGCCGCTGTTCCCCGCCGAACTGGTGCGCACCGCGCCCGAGGTCTCGGTGGTGCTGGAGGCGAGCCGGAGCCGCGAGCGGACGGACCTCGCGTACGTGCTCCAGGGGGCGACGTGGGAGGCGCTCTACCAGATCGTGCTCGGCGGCGGCGGCGCGAGCGTGACCGGCACGGCGACCGTGACCTCTCAGGCGATCCGCGCGGACAGCGCCGATGTCCAGGTCGTCGCCGGCGCCATCCGGCGCACCCGGTTGCCGCCCCGGCCGAGCGAGGAGTTCGCCGGTGAGCGCCGGCTGGCCCTTTCCGCGGCGATCGTGAGCCCGACGGCGGCCACCGAGGAGGCGGTCGGCGAGACGCACGTATACCAGCTCCCCGGCAGGCTGTCGCTCCAGCCCGGTGTGCCGGTCACGGTCGCGCTGTTCCCGCGTGCGGGCGTCGCGTACGCTCGAGAATTCGTCGTGCCCGGCGCGCTGCCGTGGCGGGGCTTCATCGGCCAGTCGCCCGCGGAGCCCAACCGGGTGCCGGTGCAGGTCTGGTACACCCTCAAGCGGACCCGCGGCACGTCATTCGGGGACCGGCCGCTCCCCGGCGGCACGGTCGAGCTGTTCCAGCCCGATTCGGAGGGTCGGGTGCAGCTCGTCGGCGAGGCGGCGAGCGATCACACGGCCCCCGGGCGCGACCTGCGGGTGCAGTCGGGTGACGCGTTCGACGTCAGCGCCGAGCGGGTGCAGACCGACTACGGCCAGGAGCAGATCCCGCCGCCGCGCCGCGGGATGCCCACTCGCCAGCGCATCACGGCGGCGTTCCGGGTCACGATCGCCAACGCGAAGCCCGAAGCCATCACGGTGGACGTCCGGGAAGCGCGCTACGGCGTGTGGAAGATCGTCGAGAGCAGCGTCCCCGCGGAGAAGCTCTCGGCGACCGAGGTGCGGTTCCGCGTCCCGGTGCCGGCGAACGCGGAGGGGGCGCTCACCTATACCGTTCAGGTGGAATCGTGACCGTCCAGCTCCTGCACCTGGCCGACCTCCACTTCGGGGGACTCGCCGACCTCCGGGCGATCGCGGCGGTGGAAAAGATGATTCCCGACCTGCGTCCCGACGCCGTCGTCGTCGCGGGCGATCTGACGCAGCGGGCCCGCCACGGCGAATTCCAGCGGGCGCTGGCGTTCACGCAGCTCGCGGCGGCGGCGGCCCCGGTGTACGTGATGCCCGGAAACCATGATGTGCGCTGGTGGGCCCGGCCGCTCACGCCATTCGGGAAGGGCGCGCTCTATTCGAAGTACGAGCGCTACTTCGGGGCGGACCTCGCGCCGACGCTCACGATCCCGGGAGGAGGCGCAGAGAGGGGGGCGGGGGGCGCGGTCATCGCGGGGGCCCTGACGTCGCACGGCGCGGCGTGGGGCTCGCTCACGTTCAACCTCCGGGACTTGACGGTGAAGGGCCACCTGCCGGCGCGCGAGATGAAGCGCGTCCGGGCCGTGTTCACCGCCGCTCCGGGCGGCCAGGCCCGGGTGCTGGTGGTGCATCACAACGTGCTGCGGGGCGAAATCTCCCGGCGCATGGGTCTCGCGCGCTGGCGCCGGGCGCAGCGCCGCATCCTCGAGTCGGGCGCCGAGATCGTGCTGTGCGGCCACGATCACCAGGAGGGCGCCGAGGTCCTGGGTGGTCGGGTCGTGGTCTCCACGGCGAGCACGCTGTGCACGCGCGTGCGAGGCGGCCGCGCGTCGAGCTTCAACTTCGTGACCATCGAGCCGACGGCGGTGCACGTGACGTTCTTCCGGTGGGAGCCGGAGCGAGGGCGGTTCAAGGCGTCGGACACGCTCGCTTTCGCGCGGCCCAGCCGCCAGTCGCCGGCGCAGCAGGTTCCGGTCGGCAGTTAACCACCGAGGTTCACATGTCCAGATTCCACGGCGTCGACTTCTACGACGTCGACAGCCTCCTTTCCGAGGAAGAGCGCGCCGTCCGCGACACGGTGCGCGAGTGGGTGGACGACAACGTCACCCCGGTCATCGGCGAGCACTACCTCGAGGGGAAGTTCCCGAAGCACCTGGTCCCGCAGATGGCGGAGCTGGGGCTGTTCGGCGCGAATCTGCCCGAGGCGTACGGCTGCGCGGGGCTCAACAACGTCGCCTACGGGCTCATCATGCAGGAGCTGGAGCGTGGCGACTCGGGCGTGCGCTCGTTCGCCTCGGTGCAGGGGGGGCTCGTCATGTACCCGATCCACGCCTTCGGCTCCGAGGACCAGAAGCAGCAGTGGCTGCCGAGGATGGCAAGCGGGCAAGTGATCGGCTGCTTCGGCCTCACGGAGCCCGACTACGGCTCCAACCCCGGCGCCATGACCACCACGGCGCGAGAGACCCGGGACGGTTGGGTGCTTCGCGGCGCGAAGATGTGGATCACGAACGGCTCCACGGCTCAGGCGGCGATCATCTGGGCGAAGACCGGCGACTTGGGCGATGCCGATTCGATCCGTGGCTTCATCGTCCCCACCGACGCCAAGGGCTTCTCGGCCAAGGATCAAAAGGGGAAGCTCTCGCTCCGCGCGAGCGACACGAGCGAACTGGTGCTCGAAGACGTGTGCGTGCCGAAGGAAGCGCTGCTCCCCAAGTCCGGCGGCCTCAAGTCGCCCCTCATGTGCCTTACGCAGGCCCGCTACGGCATCGCCTGGGGCGCGGTCGGCGCCGCGATGGCGTGCTACGACGAGGCGGTGAGCTACGCAAAAACCCGAGTGATGTTCGACAAGCCGATCGGCGGGTTCCAGCTGCAGCAGGCGCGGCTCGCCGACATGCTCACCGAGATCACCAAGGCACAGCTCCTGTGCCTTCAACTCGGCCGCCTCAAGGACCAGGGGAAGGCCACGCCTCAACAGGTGTCGCTCGCCAAGCGGAACAACGTGAGCATCGCGACCGACGTCGCGCGCGAGACGCGCCGGCTGCTCGGCGCCAACGGGATTCTCGCGGAATATCAGGCGATGCGTCACCTGGCGAACCTCGAGTCGGTGTACACGTACGAGGGGACGCACGACATCCATACGCTCATACTGGGGCAGGAAATAACGGGATTGAATGCCTTCAACTGAGTGCGGAGTGCGGAATGCGGAATGCGGAGTGCGGAATGCGGAATGCGGAGTTGAATGGTCCGTGTCGAGCCGCAGCCTCCGCGTTCGACGCTCGCCCTGACACTCCGCACTCCGCACTCCGCATTCCGCACTTGCTGGCTGGCGCTATGCTGCTCGGCTTGCTCCCGACGCCCGTCGGCGCGCAGCACCCCGACTCCCTCCCCAAAGACACCAGTACCCTCGCTCCGGTGGTCGTCACCGGCGTCCGGCTCCCCACCGTCCGCGAGATCGCCCGCGGGCTCGCCGGGCGGACGGCGACGCTCAACGCGGGCGACCTGGACGCCCGGGGCGTGCGCTCGCTCGCCGACGCGCTGGAGCAGCTCCCCGGCGTCACCACGTCCGATGAGCTCGGCGCGACGGGACAGCTGGACGTCTCGTTGCGCGGCTTCCAGGTGTCGCCCGTGATCGGGCTGCCGCAGGGCGTGACGGTGTACGTGGACGGCGTGCGCGCCAACGAGCCGGACGCCCACGAAGTGAATTTCGACCTGCTGCCGCTCGAGGACGTGGAGCGGGTGGAGGTGGTGTACGGGCCGTCGGTGCTGCTCGGCCGGAACGCGCTCGGCGCGGCCGTGAACCTCGTGACCCGCCGCGGGGCCGACCCGCCGTCGCGCGAGCTCGAGACCTCGGCCGGAAGCTTCGGCCGCTACGAGCTGAAAGCCCACGCAGGCGCCCGGCATGGCGTGTGGGACTACTACCTCGGCGCGCGCTACGAGCGCGAGGACGGCTGGCGCCAGGAGACCGGGAGCCGGATCGCGACGTTGTTCGGGAAGGCCGGACTCCTGAGCGGCACCTGGGACGCGACGCTCAGCTACTCCGGGGCCGACAACAAGATTTTCCAGGCGGGAAGCCTGCCCGAGAGCGTCGCGGCGGCGAGCCCCCGGGTGAACTTCACCGGGGCCGACTACTTCGCGCCCACGGCTCACCTCGTCATCCTCAACGCGCAGCGGCTGGTCCGCCGTGCGCAGCTCGCCGTCAACGCGTTCGGCCGCTCGCTCTCGAGCGAGCAGTTCAACGTGAACTTCGTGGGTGAGGAGGACGCGGATCGGCGGCGGGGCGGTGCAGCTCTCGGCAAAGCTGCACGTGGGCGGGAAGGAGCTGCGCTGGCTCGCGGGCGCCGATGCCGACTACCAGCACACGGCAGTGCGAATCTTCGCCGTGCCCCGGGGCGGGGGAGGGGGGGGGCCGGACTCGCTGACCGAGTCGGTGCGGACGAACCAGGTCGACGCCGGGGCGTTCGCCGGCGCGAACCTCGACCTCGGCCGCTCGCTCACGGCCACGCTCGCCGCCCGCTACGACTGGATCCGGCTACCGTTCGAGGACCTCGTCGACGCGACCCAGAGCGGACTGAACATCTATCGGCGCGTGAGCCCGCGGGCGGGACTCAACTGGTCGCCGGGGCGCGGGCACGAGGTGTTCGCGTCCGTGAGTCGCGGCTTCCGCGCGCCCGCCGTGGTAGAGATCGGCTGCTCCGATCCCGCCGCCGCGTGTCCGCTTCCCTTCGCTCTCGGCCCCGATCCCGCCCTCCAGCCCGTCGTGGCGACAACCTACGAGCTGGGCTGGCACGCCCGGCGGGCGGGTGCAGGGCTCGACGCGAGCGCCAACGTGTACCGCACGGACGTACGGGACGACGTCTTCTTCATCGCCTCCGCGGTCACGGGCGGCTACTTCCAGAACATCGGGGCGACGCGGCGGACCGGCCTCGAGCTCGCGCTCCGGTGGGGCGGGGTCGGCCCAGGCCTGCGGCTGTACACGAACTACGGCTACACGGTCGCCACGTTCGAGACCACGGCCCAGCTCGCCACCACTCGGGACTCGGGGGGCGAAACGGTCAAGCCCGGTGACACGCTCCCGATGGTGCCGGGTCATCGCGTCAACGCGGGGTTAGTCATCCCCATGTTGAGCGGCACCGGCGCGAGGCCGTCCCTCTACGCGGCGCTCGACGCGCGCTACGTCGGGCGCCAATGGCTGCGCGGCGACGAGGCGAATGCGACACGCCGGCTCGCCGACTACGCCGTGGCGGATGCATCGGTCACCGTCAACTGGCGGGAGCTCGAGCTGCGGGCGGTGGTGCGCAACGTGTTCGACCGACGGTACGTGAGCTTCGGGACGTTCGCGCAGAATCCCACGGAGTCGGGGACGCCGGTCCAACGCTGGGTCACGCCCGGACTGCCGCGCCATCTGCAGGTGAGCCTGAGCGCGGACTTCTAGACCGTCAGAGGTCAGCCAGAAGCGCTCAGTGGAGTTGTCAGACGCCAAGCCGCAAGCGGTTGCCAGATCAGAGTCGCCAGGTTTGTTTTCCTGCGCGCCGAAAACTGTAAACCGCTTGCGGCTTGGCGTCTTGCGACTTCACTGATCCCTGACCACGGATACCTGACGACTTGAAGATCGCGGTCTGCATCAAGCGCGTTCCGGATAGCGAGACCCGCGTCAAGATCGCCTCGGACGGCCGATCGCTCGACGAGGCGGGCGTCAAGTTCATCCTCAATCCCTACGACGAGTTCGCGGTCGAAGAAGCGCTCCGGCGCAAGGAGAAGGCCGGCGCGGGCGAGGTCGTCATCGTCTCCCTCGGCCCTGCGGCTGCGCAAGAGACGATCCGAACCGCGCTCGCGATGGGCGCGGATCGCGGCGTCCTGCTCCAGACCGATCGCATCCCGGCCGACGGGTTGGAGGTGGCGAAAGCGCTGGCTGCCGAGCTGAAGGACGGCGGTTACGACCTGATCCTGTTCGGCAAGATGGCGATCGACGACTACAACCATCAGGTCGGCCCGATGGTGGCGGAGCTGCTCGACCTGCCGTGTGTCACGGCGATCGCGCATCTCGACCTGACGGGCGACAAGAAGGGAGGCACAGCCGAGCGGGAGATCGAAGGCGGCGTGGAAGTGGTCGAGTTCCCGCTCCCTGCGGTCCTCACGGCCGACAAGGGCCTGAACGAGCCGCGTTATCCCGCGCTCAAAGGGATCATGGCGGCGAAAAAGAAGCCCCTCGACGTCAAGCCGGCGTCGCTGGGCGCCGGCGGCCTCGAGCTCGTGGCGATGGTCCCGCCCCCTGAGCGCAAGGGCGGGAAGATCGTGGGCGAAGGGCCGGCGGCGGTCCCGGAGCTGATCCGGCTGCTCCGTGAGGAAGCGAAAGTCTTGTGAATAGCGTGCTCGCTGTACTGGAGCAGCGCGACGGCGCCTTGCGGAACGTGTCCCAGGAGGTCGTGACCGGAGCGCGACGGCTCGCGGACGCGCTGGGCGGCACGGTCGAGGCCCTCGTCCTGGGTGCAGGCAGCGTGAAGGGTGTGGACCGGCTCGGCGGCTTCGGCGCGGACAAGGTGGTGACCGTGACTAACGCGGCGTTCGGGACGTACGCGCCCGAAGCCCAGAGTGAGGTGATCGCCGACCGGGTGAAGGCCGGCGGCTACCGAGCAGTCGTGTTCGCCGCGAGCGCGACCGGAAAAGATCTCGC
>QHVD01000260.1:6728-7134 GCA_003222235.1 Gemmatimonadota bacterium
AAGCGCTCCTCAAGCTCAGGCTCACGGGTAAACTCGCGGTCCTGTCGCTCCGGCCGAACGTGTTTACGCCGGTGCAGCGCCCCAGGGCGGGCGCCGCGGAGAGCGCGGCGGTGACGGTCGCGGCGGGACGCGTCGTGGTGAAGCAGATCAAGGCCGCGCCGGGCGGCGCCCTCGATGTGGCGGAGGCGCCGATCGTGGTTTCGGGCGGACGCGGCCTCAAGGAGCCGGCAAACTTCAAGTTGCTCGAAGCGCTGGCCCAGGCGCTCGGCGGCCGGGCGGCGGTGGGGGCCTCACGGGCGGTGGTGGATGCGGGGTGGCGGCCGCATGCCGATCAAGTCGGGCAGACGGGCAAGACCGTGAGTCCGACCCTCTACGTCGCCGTCGGCATCTCCGGGGCGATCCAACA
>QHVD01000261.1 GCA_003222235.1 Gemmatimonadota bacterium
GACCTGGATGACCCACAACAGGACGTTCATCGTTTTCTCCTTGTCTTCCTTTTCATTGGTGTCGACTGGTCCATGCGGTCGAGGTGGCGTTCGAGCGCATCCACGTGCGCAGACCAGAACCGGCGGAACTGAGCCAGCCAGGCATCCACCTCCTGCAGCGGTTCTGGCTTCAGCCGGTAGAGACGGCGCTGTGCGTCCACCGTGGATTCCACGAAACCGGCCTCGCGCAGCACTCGCAGGTGTTTCGACACGGTCGGCTGCGGCATGCGCAGCCGCCGCTCGATCTCTCCCACCGACCGTTGGGACGAGACCAGGAGGCTCAGGATCGCGCGGCGCTTCGGCTCCGCAATGATTGCGAAGGCGGATTCCACCCTCTTAATATACTCAACAGAGCATATGCGTGTCAAGGCATATACTGCCCACGGCGGGGCCTAAGCACGGGTCGGAGATCCTTAACGGTTTGGACCGCTCAAGCGCCCTCAGCGTCAACCCTGCCAACAGCATCGATAACCGCCTGACCAAGCTCCTCATCTATCTCGATTCACACTTCCGGGACGAGGGATGTAGTGATGGGTGCTCAATTCAAGGTACAGTCCGAAAAAAGCCCCACTGCAGAACTCGCAGTGAGGCTTGGTCTTCAATCAATCAGGACCGCGGGATTAACACCTGGAGGCCGTGCGCGAGGGACTGAGAAGCGCCACGCCCTGTGTTATCGCGCGGCGATCGCCGTCAGCTTCCCATCCTCTTGCGCAATGAACAGATAGCCCTGCGCGCTCAGCGCCAGATGGCCTCCGCCCGCGTATGACCAACCCTGCCGCCGCGCCGCGATGTCCACACCATACGTATCCATGGACGTGCTCACGAACACGACGTTCCTCGTCACCACGATCTCCCCGGTCGGTGAGCCCTGCGGTGGTGTCCACGACCATTGCAGCGTGCCGTTGGACTCGGAGCGCGCCTGAAGATCCTGGCCGCTGATTACGTAGATCGTGCCGTTGCCCACGGCCGCCGTGCCCAAGAACGATCCGTTCTGCTCCCACTGCACCTGCTTCGTGCCGAGGTTCACGGAGACGAGCCTGTCGCTGCGAACGGTGATCAGCTCGTTGCTCCCGCCCAGGACAGGCGTGCCGCCTGCCAGGAGCCGATTGTCCTTCAGCGTCCAGATCGTGTCGCCCGAGGTTGCGTCGAACACGCTCACGCCGACCGAGTAGTAGTCGTTCAGCGATCCGTACGCGTAGACCCGTCCGTCCTTGAGGGCGGGCGTCCAACCGCTCACCTGCGGCAGCTGCCGGAACCAGAGCGCGTCCCCTGTGGTCGCGTTGAACGCGTACATCCCATCGTAGTATCCGCCGGCCATGTACACCGCGCCCTGGGAGACGACCGGCGCCTTGTAGGTCGACCACTGATTCTCGTACGGCGACTTGAGCCCTGGCGCGCCGCTCAGCGCGTCGAAGGACCACAGGAACGAATCCTCGTGCCCGCTCGTGGTGACGTAGACGCTGCCATTGCCGTACGCCGGCGGATGCACGCCGTGAACCGAGCCGAACGTGGCCGAGGTGAAGGTCTTGGTCCAGCGCACGGCGCCCGTCTGCGCGTTCACGCTCCGCAGCGCCTGCGTTCCGAAATACGAGTTCGTCGAGACGAACACCGAACCGCTCCCCGCGGTTACCGGGTTCAACGCGACCGCATTCTCGATCGTCACGGTCCACGCCTGGGCGAACGCCACCGGATCCACGGTGACGTCGACGTACCCGGTGTGGCTCGGATTGCCCTGATACGTCACCCATTCCGTCGCGTGGCTCCAGTCGGCGGCGGGACGCGCGAGCGACGTGATCGTAGTCGAGTCGGACTTGCCCTCGCTCGTCGCCCTGATCGTCGCCGAGCCCGCGGACCGCGCGGTGATTTTCCCGGTGCCGTCCACCTGGACCCTTGTCGGGTCCGAGCTGCTCCACGTGATCTCACGCCCACTGAGCAGGTTGTTGTCGGCGTCGTAAGCCGTCACGGTGAGCTGGCCCGACTGTCCGACGTACAGCGCGCCGTTGACGTAGCCGCCGCCCACCTTCAGCCGGCCAACGGCGGTGCTGACGACGGCGTACGTACCGGAGCGCGAAATCCCGCCGGACACGGTGCGCGCGGTGGCGTCGACCGTGCTCCCGGGCACGAGCGTCCAGCTGGACCCGCTGGCGACGTACAACTGCAAACTCGCCTCTCCGGTCCCCGCGGGCACCTTGTCCACGCCGTAGCCGAGCGTCATGGTCACGAACCGCGAGAACTGGAGACCATCCGGCCCAAGCTCGATCGCCGTGCCCGCCACCAGACGGGTGCTCGGCGGGGTGCTCGAGGCGGGCGCGAGCAGCACGGTGACCGTTTGCGGCACCGCGAAGGGGGGGATCGTGAGCGTGGCCGTGCTGCTGCCGTTCCTCATGGTGAGCGTGGCGCCCGCGGTGCCGACCGAGCCGCCGCCCCAGGCCCGGAGGGCGGCGCTTCCCTCCTTGCCGCCCGTGGACGCGGTGATCGTGACCGGACCGGCCCCAATGGCACGCACCCGGCCATTCGAGCTCACCACGGCGACGCCGGCGTCGCTCGTGCGCCAAATGAACGCCTGGTTCGAGACGATCCCGCCCGTGGCGTTGATCGCCGTCGCGACGAGCTGGAGGCTGTCGCCGATGATCACCGGCGTGACCGGCACGCCGGTGACGACGACCGACGCGACGCCCGCGGGACCGATGATCTGGTCGTCGCCGCAGGACATGAACGAAAGGGCGCTCGCGGCGACACAGAAGCGCACGAAAGCGCGACGGGAGAGAGGAAACAGCGGCGTGTAGGTTGCGATGCGCATCGGACCTCGTCCATGCACGGCCCTACGCAGATCGTATCGTCAGCCCGACGCCTGGCGCGGGTGCAAGAATAGTGCCGGTGTTGAAGCGATGCTACACTCTCGGCACCTGTCGCGTAGATGCCACGCCGCGGTGAGCCGAACGCCGATCTCGACTCGGGGGTCTCCGAGATCTCCCAGCAGGTGCGGTTGCTCGACGGGCCGGTGCGCTATCGGTTCGGCGGGACCGCCGAGCTGACGGGCGCCTGGGCGAGCGCTCGCAATGTGGAGGGGCCGTTCCAGTCGCACGGTGCGCCGGCGGCGGGAGGTGTGACGCCGGCGGTCATCAAGCTGGCGGCGTGAGTCCTCACCGCCTGTCCCCCTCTCCCGTTGGGAGACGTGGTCCTCACCCCCTGGCCCCCTCTCCCTGCGGGAGAGGGGGAACGATCAACCGGGGCGCGGTGGTGTGGAGGGTCACCTGCCGCGCCTTACGCTGCCATTCACGATCCTGTTCACGCACCTCGTTCTATCCGACCTTCGCTCACCGGCGCCGAAGCTCAACCCGCGACCCCCTGACGCGAAGCCGGCGCGCAGCGCCGGCGGAGCGGACGCGGTGGGGTGGGGAAGTGCGGGGGCGTCAACCCCATGCGACGCGTTAGGGGACCGAGTTACGACACCCAGTGGCAATCACGCGAGGTTCTGGGCATCGGTGTCGTAACAGGGGGCCGAAGATCAACCGAGAGTCGTAAGAAACTCACAGTGAAACTCACAGCAGGAATAACGCGGCTTGTACCAGATCCTGGAGGTTTCCGACCCACGCGCTGTGAGGAGCCGAGCTTTATCGCGTGACGCTCTTCGCGCTCCTGTGTCTCCCTCAAAGACGGGCTCACGTCCGCAACCTTGGGATACCACATCGTGGAGCTGATAGCAACACCGGGCAGCAGCACAAGTGGCGGTGCGTGGTTGGGGCTGCAAGCGTTGACATGCGTGATGCCGAATCGTGTGATGCCCCAGGTGTGTCTTGGAAGAGGGCAATCATCCACCGCCCGCCCCTCCTTTACGGCGCCCAGTGGCAGCCCGACGATCGCGAAGGTTGGGAGGCCGTTGGCGATGTCGGTCTCGACCTTGCCCCTCTGGCCGCGCCAGGGCCTGACCTCTATGATGGAACCGTCCTACGCCCCCGAGTCCCCGACTGACCGGTCCTCTCGCCCGCCTGCAAGCTGCCCTCGCCGACCGGTACACGATCGAGCGCGAGCTCGGCCGCGGCGGGATGGCGACCGTCTACCTCGCCCAGGACCTGAAGCACCATCGCAAAGTC
>QHVD01000262.1:0-5117 GCA_003222235.1 Gemmatimonadota bacterium
CTCCATCAGGGCCATTGACTACAGAGGAAAGGATTTACCATGGGCACGGTTACGTTCCGGAAGGTGGATGTCGACGGCATCAGGGTCTTCTACCGCGAGGCTGGGCCGAAGGCCGCGCCAACGATTCTGCTGTTGCACGGTTTTCCCACCGCTGGCCACATGTTCCGCGATCTCATCCCGCGACTCGCGGACCGGTTTCGCCTCGTCGCTCCCGACCTGCCGGCGTTTGGGCAGTCCGACATGCCGGCGCGCGGCACCTTCACCTATACGTTCGAGAATATCGCGAACGTCATCGATCGCCTCACCGAGGTGATCGGCCTCCGTCGTTTCGCGGTCTATGTTTTCGACTACGGCGCGCCGGTCGGCTTCCGGCTCGCCATGCGACGCCCCGAGCGCATCACTGCGATCATCTCTCAGAACGGTAACGCCTATGCGGAGGGGCTGAGCGCCGGCTGGAATCCCATCCGAGCCTACTGGGAAGTGCCGTCGCAGGCCAACCGGGAGGCGCTCCGGACCCTCCTGAGCCCCGAGACGACGGTGTGGCAGTACACCCACGGGGTTCCCGACCCGACTTCTGTTTCCCCGGACGGCTATTCGCTCGACAACTTCTATCTGGCCCGCCCCGGTGCCGATGAGGTCCAGCTGGACCTGCTCGGCGACTACAAGAGCAATGTCGCTCTTTACCCTGCCTTCCAGCAGTACTTCCGGACCTCCAGGCCGCCCCTCCTGGCGGTCTGGGGCAAGAACGATCCGTTTTTCCTACCGCCGGGTGCCGAGGCGTTCAGGCGCGACATTCCCGGCGCGGTCGTCCGCTTCTTCGACACCGGCCACTTCGCACTGGAAACGCATGCTGACGAGATCGCGGCGGCGATCCGCGACTTCGTCGCATCCTGAATCTGCAACCCGGCGGCGCGCTCGTCTCTGAATGTACCGTAGTCGAGCAAGCGAGCTGCCAACTGACAGAGGAACGCTATGCGAGCCATCGTCTTAGAGAAGTTCGGCGGCCCCGACAGCTTGATCTACACAGATCTGCCGGAGCCTGAGCCCATGCCAGGCCACGTCGTCATCGAGATCAAGGCATTCGGCATCAATCATGCCGAGATGCACATGCGCAGAGGCGAGTGGGCCGAGGCGGCGAAAGTCATCGGCATTGAATGCGTTGGGCTCGTGAAAGCCTGCCCCGGCGGCGAGTTCCCAGTCGGAGCGAAGGTTGCCGCGCTGATGGGCGGACTCGGGCGCACTATCAATGGCAGCTATGCCGAATACACCAGAGTGCGGGCGTCGAACGTCGCACTCATCGAGTCCGATCTGCCCTGGGCTGAGCTGGCCGCCATCCCGGAAACCTATGCGACCGCTTGGACCTGCCTATTCCGCAATCTGGAGATCGCCCGAGGACAAACCCTGGTCATACGGGGCGCGGCATCCTCCTTCGGTCAGGCTGCCCTCAATATGGCGGCCGACGCGGGCGTGCGGGTCATCGCCACGACGCGCGGCCGTGAGCGCGTCTCCCTCCTGGAGCAGCTCGGCGCAGAGCGCGTCGAAACAGAGGGGCCGGACCTTTCGCATCGAATTGCTGAAGCCAAGAAGCTCGATGCGGTGCTCGACCTTGTCGGTAACAGCACCATTCTCGATTCCCTCGACATGCTGCGCCGGGGTGGTCGCGCCTGCCTGGCCGGGTGGCTTGGCGGCTTGGCGCCAATCGCCAATTTCAACCCGCTCCAGCAAATGGCCAGCGGCGTCTACCTGACCTTCTTCGGCAGTTTCGTATTCGGCACTCCGCAGTTCCCCCTGTCCGATGTGCCGCTCCAGAGGATTGCCGAGCAGGTGGCCGCCGGGCGTCTCAAGGCGAAGCCAAGCCGGGTGTTCCGCTTCGAGGAGATCCGTGAGGCCCATCGTGTCATGGAAGCCAACGAAGCTGGCGGCAAAATGGTGGTCGTCCACGATTGATGGGCCGTAGGGCAATTGTCGCCCGCGATCGATCACTCTGAAGGAGCCGAGATGCGCGGAACGGGGCCCAGCGATGCGGAGGGTTTCGCCGAGCGCTTCGATCCATTTAACGATCAAGGCTCACTGGAGGAAGAAATGAGCGCGCGTTCGTTGATGGAACTCACCCGACGCGAGATGCTCACGGTCATGGCCAGCGCGGGCGTCGCCACATTCGTCGGCGTCGAGAGCACCACGGAAGGAGAAGCCATGGCGGACAGTATGACCACGCCCCCTGCCTATCGTGGCAGTCACGAGCCGAAGCCGCTCCCGTTCGATCCGTCAAAGCTGCGTGGACTGTCAGAGAAGCTCCTCCGCTCCCACCACGAGAACAACTATACGGGCGCCGTGAAGCGGCTGAACCTGATCCAGCAGCAGCTTGGCCAGATGCCGAAGGACGCGCCGCCGTATCAGACCGGCTCACTCAAGCGCGAGGAGTTGATTGCCACCAATTCGATGGTGCTTCACGAGTTCTACTTCGGCAACCTCGGCGGCGACGGGAAGCCGAGCGGCACGATCACCGACCTCATCACGGCCCAGTACGGCTCCATGGGCACATGGGAGCAGGAGTTCCGGCAGACGGGCCTCTCACTCGCGGGCGGCTCGGGCTGGGTGGTCCTCGCGTTCGATCCGCACGAGAAGGCCACGCACACTTACTGGCTGTGGGACCACGCGCACAGTCTCGCCTGGGGCACGCCGCTGCTCGTCATGGATATGTACGAGCACGCGTACGCGATCGACTACGGCGCGAACGCCAAGAGCTACATCGACGCCTTCTTCCAGAACATCCAGTGGGACGAAGTAAGCCGCCGCGCTGAGCAGACGAAGGTGAGGTATTGATGTACCGGCTGCTCGAGGGCACGGGGAACGTGGAGCCCGGGATGCATCACGGCACGGGAGAGCGCTCGTGCCCCACGTGAGAGCCTTCATCGCCGGCTTCCTGTCCACGCTGGTGTTTCACCAGGGTGTGCTGACGCTGTTCTGGTTGGCCGGCGCGCTTCCACGCGCGCCGTACGACATGGCTCCAGCGCCGCCGCTGGGTGTGCCGGCGGTGATATCTCTAGCGTTTTGGGGCGGAGTCTGGGGGGTGACGATCTGGCAGCTGCTCCGCAACGCGGCGGGACGCGCGTATTGGTTCCGCGCTCTGCTGATCGGCGCCGTCCTGCCGAGCGCCGTGGCGCTGTTCATCGTGTTTCCGCTCAAGGCCATGCCGATGGCCGGTGGCTGGGATCCCAGGGTCATCATCGGCGCGCTCATTCTCAACGGTGCCTGGGGACTTGGCGTTGCGCTCTTCATTCGGTTGCTGGCGCGCATCGGCGTTTGAAGGACGGCGGGTCGAATGGAGACTGAAACGACGCCGGTACGACCAGCATCCGAGGCGCCGCCACGGGGGTCTCGAGTGAACCCACGCCCCCCGCAAGCGATCGTGGGAACCCCGCAGGCCGCTTCTCGAGGCGGGCGCGGTCGGCTTCTCCTGCTGGTGCTGGCGGCTGTCGCAGTGGCGGCCGTGCTGCGGTTCCTGCCGGTGAACCAGTGGCTCCTCGGCTTCGTGGCGTGGATTCGTGGCGCCGGGACTGCGGGTATGGCGATCTTCCTGGTCGCGTACGTGCGGGACTCGTCCTCACCCTCGGGGCGGGTTTCGCCTACGGCGTCGCAGTTGGCGTGCCGCTCGT
The DNA here is from genome assembly GCA_003222235.1 of Gemmatimonadota bacterium. GTDB lineage: Bacteria > Gemmatimonadota > Gemmatimonadetes > Gemmatimonadales > GWC2-71-9 > AG12. The sequence goes on from QHVD01000262.1 coordinate 3,657, forward strand.
TTGGGTATCGGCCAACCTCGGGGCCGCGGTCGCCTTCCTCCTCGGGCGCACGCTGGCCCGCGAGCGCATCGCGGCGCGCGTTGCCGGCAATCCGAGGTTCGCCGCCATCGACCGAGCCGTCGGGCGCGAGGGATTCAAGATCGTGCTCCTCACGCGCCTGTCGCCCGCCTTCCCGTTCAACCTCCTCAACTACGCCTATGGGCTCACGCGGGTGACGTTCCGGGACTACGTCGTGGGCTCGCTCATCGGGATGATCCCCGGAACGGCGATGTACGTCTACCTCGGCTCGCTGGTGACCAGCGTGACGCAGCTCTCGTCGGAGGCTCCCTCGGGCGGCGCGGCGAAGCAGGCGCTCACGTGGGTGGGCTTCGCGGCGACGGTTGCGGTGACGCTGATGATCACCCGGGTCGCGCGCCGCGCGCTCGATGAAGTCACGGCCGGTGAAGCCTCGTCAGATCTGGCGGCCAGCCAGCGAGTCGCGGCTGTGCCGGCGCGGGCCCCGCTTCCCGAGCCCCAGCCGCTCGTCCTTCCCGACGACGAGCACAACCGGACGCTGCTGTCACATGTCCACCCGGTCGGCCGCACCAACCCAATGCCGACCGGTCGCTACAACCTGGTCGTCCTCGGCGCGGGGACGGCGGGGCTCGTCTCCGCCGCGGGCGCCGCGGGACTGGGCGCGAAGGTGGCCCTCGTCGAGCACCATCTCCTGGGCGGTGACTGCCTGAACGTCGGCTGCGTGCCCTCGAAGGCACTGATCGGCGCCGCACGGGCAGCGGCGAGCGCTCGGGGCGCGCTCGCGCTGGGCGTACGCGTCGGCTCGGTGGCCGTCGACTTCCCTGCCGTCATGGAGCGCATGCGCCGGCTGCGCGCCCAGATCGCCCCCAACGACGGCGTCGAGCGCTTCACGAGGCTCGGCGTCGACGTCTACATCGAGCGGGGCCGGTTCACGAGCCCGACCACCGTCGAGGTGGACGGACGCCGGCTCGAGTTCTCACGCGCCGTCATCGCCACCGGTGCCCGCGCCGCCGCGCCGCCCATCGAGGGGCTGGAGGAGACGGGTTACCTCACCAACGAGACGGTCTTCTGGCTCACCGAATTGCCGCGCCGCCTGATCGTCATCGGCGCGGGCCCGATCGGCTGCGAGATGGCGCAGGCCTTCCGCAGTTTCGGGTCGGACGTCACGGTGATCCACGTCGATCCGCACGTCCTGCCCAGGGAGGACGCCGACGCGGCGGCGATCGTCGAACGGCGCATGGCGGCCGACGGTGTGCGCCTGATCCATGGCGCGCGGGTCACCCGCGCCGAGCGGCGCGGCCGCGAGGTGGTGGTGCACTACGACATAGGCGGCAACGCGGGGCAGCTGGTGGGCGACCGCATCCTGGTGGGCATCGGGCGTGCGCCGAACGTCGAGGGCATCGGACTCGAGGCGGCCGGGGTACGGTACGGCGCATCCGGTGTCGT
>QHVD01000262.1:5188-5704 GCA_003222235.1 Gemmatimonadota bacterium
CCGACGCCCTTGCTCGCATAGTGGTCCAGAACGCGCTCTTCGGCACCTTCGGCCGGAAGAAGGCGAGCGCGCTCGTCGTCCCGTGGTGCACCTACACCACCCCCGAGGTGGCGCACGTCGGCTCGTCCGCGCGGGACGCGACGGCGCGCGGCATCGAGGTCACCACCATCGACGTTCCGCTGCGCGAGAACGACCGTGCGCTGCTCGACGGCGAGGACGAGGGCTTCCTCCGCGTGCACCTGCGGTAGGGCAGTGATCGGATCGTCGGCGCGACGCTGGTGGCCGCGCACGCCGGCGACATGATGTCCGAGGTGACGCTCGCGATGACGTCGCGCACCGGGCTCGGCGCCATCGGCAGCACGATCCACCCGTACCCGACCCAGAGCGAGGTGATGAAGAAGGCCGCCGACGCGTACAACCGCGTCCGACTCACGCCGCGCGTGAAGAAGCTGTTCGCGTGGTGGCTCGAGAGGAGTCGTTGAGGGCGCTCCCGCGGGTGGGTCGTATGCTAACTCG
>QHVD01000263.1 GCA_003222235.1 Gemmatimonadota bacterium
CCGGCGTCGCGCACCCGCTTGAGGTTCGCCGCGGCCTGCGCCATGAGCCGTCGCGTCCGCGCGCTCCGCTCCTCGGCAGCGGGGGTCGGCATCCGCTGCGCGAGCGCCACCGTGTCAGTCGCGAGCGCCTTGGCACGCGTCCCGGGGTCCACACACCCGAGCGGCTGCCGGTCCCGCTCGAACCGTCTTGCGCGCATCTGTTGATACCCTTCGAGCACCACCAGGGTCGGGACGTAGATCGCCCCTTGCCGGCGCGCGAGGGTCAGGAACTCGTCGTCGACGGGCTCGGAAGAGACGGAGTGCACGAGGATCCGGGCGCCCGCCCGCAGCGCATCCTTCGCCTCCCACAGGCCGGTGGCATGTACGATGAGCGGCAGCCCCACTTTGCGCGCCTCGTCTCCAGCCGCGTGCACCAGCGCGGACACCCGGGCCGTGTCAGGGGGTTGGGGCGGCATGATGTACCACACCTTGATCGCCGCCGCTCCCCAGTCTTTGTGAGCGCGCACGGCCTGCCGCACCGTGGCTTCGTCGGACATATAGATGAATTGGCGCTGGTCGGGCAGGTTGAGCCAGAAGTCGATTGTCGAGAGGAGCGGACCGGCGGCTACGACGCGGGGCGCCGAGGCGCTCTCCGCGGTCCGCACCTGGAGATCGAGCGTCCACGGATAGCCGCCGACGTCGAACACCGATGTGACCCCGCTGCACAGGTAGGCGCGGAAGAACCGCTCGGGGTGCGCGTGCAGGTCCGCTTCGACCCGCTCGTACGGAAGCTGCTCGCGGAGATCCAGAGCGTCCGGCCGTCCGTCGACCCATCCCGTCTGCGAGAAGTGCACGTGTGCGTCGATGAGGCCGGGAATGATCCACTTTCCCGCCGCGTTGACGGTGTCGGCATCGAGAGGAATGGGGCAGGCGGAGCGCGAGCCGGCGCAGGCGATGCGGCCCTCACGCATCACGACGACGGCGTCCGGCATGGGTGAGGCGCCGGTGCCGTCGACGAGACTCGCGCCCACGAGCGCCAGCGCGGGCGGCGTGGCGCTTGGCGTGGGGAACGCGGTCGTCACGGCGACCTGCCAACCCTGAGCCGTCCGCACGAACACGCGCTCGCTCACGCCGCGGACGCTCGCCCCGCTGTCGACCACGCGGTAGCGGTAGACACCGTACGCGACGTCGGGCGACAGGGGAACGATCCGCAGATGCGTCGCCACCAGCGTATCCGGCCAGGCGGCGCCGTCCCCGCGGGCGAAGTCGTCGTAGCCCTGCCGGAGACCGTCGGGACCGACGCGGGCGAGCTCGGGGCTGTGCAGATAGTGCGACAGGTACGCTGCGCGGTTCCGCGCGTGGATCGCGGCGATGTTGCTCCGGAACGCTTCCAACGGCGTGCCCTGGGCCGCCAGGGCGAGGGGCGCGAGCGGGGCGGCGACGAAGAGCGCCGTTACCCACTCGTTACGTGTTCGCGGCATTAGCATCGCGGAATCGCTCCTTGGGATGCGGTGTCCGGGTTTGGTTCTTGCATTCGGGCCTCGAGCGTGAACGCCGATTTGATCGCTACCTCCAAAGGGATGGTGATGATGACGCACAATAATCCGACCGGCAAGCTCGAGATCGGGAGACCGCTGGAGGGGCACGTCCGCGCTGCGATGGGCACGGAGGCTCGCGCCGAGTAGCCTTTTGAGCGCATCTTTCGAGGTTCGGCGCTGGTCACGCCAAAATGTCCCTGCCACTGAGGAGACGTCATGCTCCGTCTTCGCTCCCGCACCTTTGTCCTCGCCGCCCGGCTCTTCGTGCCGGCCGCAGGCCTCGCGGCCCAGCAGTGGCGCTACCCTCTGGCTCCCAAGTCGGACGGGGGCGACACCTACTTCGGCCGCAGCGTGGCGGACCCGTACCGCCCCCTCGAGGATCTCGACGCGCCCGCCACGAAGGCGTGGGTCGCGGCCGAGAACGCGCTCACGTTCGCATACCTGGACGGGCTCGCGCGGCGCGACTCGATCCGGGAGCGGCTCACGGCGCTGTGGAACTACCCGCGAACCCAGGTGCCGGTGCGGGAGGCGGGACAGCTCTGGTTCCGCCGCAACGCCGGCCTCCAGAAGCAGTCGGTGCTCTACCGGAAGGCCGCGCCGGGCGCCGCCGCCGTCGTCGTGCTCGACCCCAACATGCTTTCGCCCGACGGGTCGGTCGCCGTGGCGCAGTGGTCGGTCTCGCCCGACGGGCGCACCCTCGGCTACACCACGGCCCCGGGCGGGTCCGACCTGCAGGACATCCACCTGCGCGACCTCGCGACCGGCCGCGACCTCGCCGACGTGGTGGCGCGGGTGAAGTTCAGCGGCATCTCGTGGACGCGCGACGGGAAAGGGTTCTACTACGCTCGGTTTCGCGGGTCGGAAGAGCGCGCGAACCTCCGAGACGCCAATACCCACCACCAGCTGTTCTACCACCGTCTGGGCGGCGCGCCGGACCGGCTCGTGTTCGAGCGGCCCGACGACTCGACCGCATGGGTCGGCGGCGCCGTCTCCGACGACGGGCGCTGGCTCTTCGTCTTCTCGCAGAGCGGTACCACGAACAATCGCCTGTGGCTTGCGGACCTGAAGGACCCGCGCCGGCCGGACCTCGCCGCGCCGCTCGCGCCCGTCGTCACGGCGGAGGACGCCATCAACAGGCCGGTCGGCATTCTGGGCGATAGGCTGTACCTCCACACGAACTGGCAGGCGCCGCGCGGCCGCATCGTAGCGGCGACCGTGGGGGACAGCGCACGCCTCCACTGGCGCACCGTCGTGCCCGAAGGGCCGGATGTGATGAACGAGACGCTGCTCGTCGGCGACCGGCTCGTCGTCACCTACCTGGCGGACGTCCAGAGCCGCCTGCGGCTGTTCGACCTCACCGGCGCCCCGCGGGGCGAGGTGGCGCTGCCGGATGTGGGCACGGCGGCGGGACTGAACGGCCGGACCGACGGGAGCGACTTCTTCTTCGCGTTCAGCTCCTACTTGCGCCCGACCGGTGTGTACCGCTACGACCTGCGCGCCGGTCGGCTCGAGCCGTTCGAGCCCGTCACGACGCCGTTCGACCACACGCTCTACGAGACGCGCGCCACCTTCTACCAGTCGAAGGACGGCACGCGCATTCCCATTTTCATCACGGCCCGCAGGGGTTTGGCTCGCGACGGCGGCCACCCCACGCTCCTGTACGCGTACGGCGGCTTCGACATCAGCATCGCGCCGTTCTATTCGCCCGCGGTGGCGGGGTGGCTCGAGCTGGGCGGCGTGTACGCGGTGGCGAACCTGCGGGGGGGCGGAGAATACGGCGAGGCCTGGCACCACGCCGGGATGCGAGACAAGAAGCAGAACGTGTTCGACGACTTCATCGCCGCGGCGGAGTTCCTGGTGCGCGAAGGCTACGCCGCACCGCGCACCCTCGCCATCGAGGGCGGCTCGAACGGCGGCCTGTTGGTGGGCGCGGCCATGACCCAGCGTCCCGACCTCTTCGGCGTCGCGCTTCCTGCTGTCGGCGTCATGGACATGCTGCGCTATCAGAGGTTCACGGGTGGCCGGCTCTGGGCCGAGGAATACGGCTCGTCCGATGACTCAACCGCGGTTGGCTACCTGCTGGCCTACTCGCCGCTGCACAACCTGAAGCCGGGCACGTGCTACCCGGCCACGCTCGTCACCACCGCCGACCACGATGACCGGGTGGTGCCCAGTCATTCGTTCAAGTTCGCAGCGACGCTCCAGGCGGCGCAGGGCTGCGCCCGGCCCACGCTCATTCGGGTGGAGGCGGCGGGAAGCCACGGCTATCGGCCCACGGACAGAGTGATCGCCGAGGTCGCCGATATCTACGCATTTACGCTGGCCAACCTCGGCGGCCGCGTGC
>QHVD01000264.1 GCA_003222235.1 Gemmatimonadota bacterium
CCCTGCTCGATCGAGCGGCGAGCCTCGCTCTTCGATTTCGCGAGCCCGCCCTGCACGACCGCATCGACCAACGTGAGGCCGTCCTTGCTCGGGATGATCGTCGTGGGGATCTCCCGGGCGAGCGTGTCGAACACACTCCCGCTCGCCTCATGCGGGTCGAAGTCCCCGAACAGAATCTCGGACGCGACCATCGCGCTCTGCACGGCGTCGCCGTGGATGCGTTCCGTCACCTCGGCGGCGAGCGCGCGCTGGGCTTCCCGGCTCGCGGGGTTCTGCTTCGCCCGGTGCAGCAGTTGCTTCAGCTCCTCGGGGGACTTGAGCGAGAACAGCTTGAGGTGGCTCTCGGTGTCGCGATCGTCGGTGTTGACCCAGAACTGATAGAAGGCGTAGGGCGACGTCAGCGCCGGGTCGAGCCAGATCGCGCCCGCTTCGCTCTTGCCGAACTTGGCCCCGGACGCGGTGGTGACGAGCGGTGCGACGAGACCGTGCGCCTCGCCGCCCTCCACGCGACGGATCAAATCGATCCCGGCGGTGATGTTGCCCCACTGGTCGCTGCCGCCGACCTGGAGCGTGCAGCCCCGCGTCCGGAACAAGTGCAGGAAGTCGTATGCCTGCAGCAACATGTAGCTGAATTCCGTGTAGGAGATGCCCGTGTCGAGCCGCGCCTTCACCGCCTCCTTCTGCATCATCAGGTTCACCGTGAAGTGCTTGCCGACGTCGCGCAGGAAATCGACGAGCCGTTGCTCGACCAGCCACTTGGCGTTGTCCATCACCTCCGCCGCCGCGGGGCCGGGATCGAAGTCGAGGAGACGCTGCATCTGATCGCGCTGCCGCTGCAGGTTTTCCCGGATCTGCTCACGGGTGAGGAGCGGGCGCTCGCCGCGCTTGCCGCTCGGGTCGCCGATCAGCCCCGTGCCGCCGCCCATCAGGACGATGGGCTTGTGCCCGTGGAGCTGGAAATGCCGGAGCAGCATCAGCGGCATCAGGTTGCCGAGCTGCAAGCTGGGTGCGGTGGGATCGAACCCGCAGTACACCGTGCGCCGCTGCTCCGCGAGGTGGCGCTGGAGGTGCTCCGTAGCGTGGTGCACGAAGCCGCGCCACCCGAGCTCCGCGAAGAGATCCGGCATGGCGCGGAATCGTACGACACGCCCCGGCCGCTGGCAAGCGCCCGCACGCTCCACTAGGTTGTAGCTCGATGGCCTCCATTCCGGCCCCCAACCCCATTTCGCCGCCGATCCCCGTCACGTGGTGGAAGCGACCGAAGGTGCGGCGCCGCGGCCTCGCCGCGGCGCTGCTGCTCTGTGCCTACGGCGGGGGCCTCTCTTACGGCTCCTGGACCCGGGTGTGCGCCGGCGAGCATTGCCCCAGCATCTCGCGGCTGCTCGGCCCCGGGTCGGGCCAGACGCAGACGTCCAAGGTCTACGCGGCGGACGGCCGGCTCATCACCGAGCTCGGCGCCGAGCGCCGCACCGTGCTCCCGCTCACCGCGATCCCTCTCGCGCTGCGTCAGGCGTTCCTCGCCACGGAGGACAAGCGCTTCTATTCGCACCACGGGATCGACTACTGGCGCATCTTCGGTGCGATCAAGAACGACCTCCTCTCGCTGAGCTGGGCGCAAGGGTTCTCGACCATCACGATGCAGCTCGCGCGCAACATCTTCCCCGAGGAGATCAGCCGCGAGAAGAAGCTCACGCGGAAGCTCAAGGAAGCCCGCGTCGCGGTGGAGATCGAGCGCGCGTTTCCGAAGGACACGATCCTCCAGCTCTACCTGAACCAGATCGACCTCGGGGCGGGCGCGCACGGTGTCGAGGCGGCGGCCCAGATCTACTTCGGCAAGTCGGCGCGCCAGCTCAATGTCGCCGAAGCGGCGACGCTCGCGGCCCTGCCCAAGGCGCCCGCGTTCTACAACCCGCGGACCCACCCCGAGCGCGCCGTGCGGCGGCGCAACCTGGTGCTGGGCCTGATGCGGGAACGGGGGTTCCTCACTCCGGAGGAAAGCGAGCTCTGGAGGAGCTACCCCCTGGTGCTCACCGCGAATCGGACGAACTACGGCGACGTCGCGCCCTACTTCGTGGAATGGCTGCGCGTCCAGCTGGACGCGCGCTTCGGGCGGGATCTGTACGACGGCGGCCTGCGCATCTACACGACGCTCGACCTCGACATGCAGGAAGCGGCCGAGCGCGCGCTGCAGTCGCAGCTCGACGCGGTGGAGGCAGGGGTGTACTCGAACGGGAAGTTCCCGGGCCGGACGACGTACCGCGAGTACATCGAGTCGTCCAAGGCGTCGGGTGAGGACCACGGCCCGTTCTCTCCCTATCTCCAGGGCGCGCTCGTGGCGCTCGAGGCGAACACCGGCTACATCCGCGCCATGATCGGCGGCCGGGACTTCGACGACTCGAAGTACAACCGCGCGACCCAGGCGCTGCGCCAACCGGGTTCGACGTTCAAGCCGTTCGTCTACTCGGCGGCGATCCGCGCCGGCCATCCGGTGACCGAGATGCTCGACGACTCGCCCCTCAATCCGCCGGTGATGCAGCTCGACTCGACGCCGTGGCAGCCGAAGGACGACGACGACACGACGCTCGGCATGATCCCGCTGCGCGAGGCGCTCTACCTGTCGCGCAACCTCGCGACCATCAAGCTGGGGATGGGGTTGGGCGAGCAGACGGTGATCGGCGAGGCGCGGCGGTACGGCATCACCACGCCGCTGCCGGCGTATCCGTCGATCCACATCGGCTCGCATAGCGTCAAGCCCATCGAGATGATCGCCGCCTACACCGCGTTCGCGACGCTCGGCACCCGCGCCGAGCCGGTCGGCGTCCTCCGCGTGGAGGACCGGCAGGGGAACATCCTCTGGCAGCCAGCGATCCGGCGCGAGCCGGTCATGGACCCCGAGCACACGTGGCTGATGGTGGACGTGATGAAGGACGTGATCCGCCGGGGCACCGCCTTCAGCGCCGTCTGGAAGGCCGGCTTCACGCTCCCCGCGGCCGGCAAGACGGGTACGACGGACGATTACACGGACGCCTGGTTCATCGGGTACACGCCCGAGCTCGTGGCTGGCATGTGGGTGGGCTACGACATCCCGCAGCGCATCCTCGAGCACAACGCGGGCGGCGGACGCATCGTGGCTCCCGCGTGGACCGCGTTCATGCGCGACGTATACGACCGGCGACCGGCGCCGCCCGACTGGGAGCGGCCTGACTCGCTGATCACGCGCGAGGTGGACTGGTCCAACGGCTACCTCGCCACGCCGTTTTGCCCGCAGGCCGTGCGGCACTGGGATTGGTTCTACCCGGGCACGGAGCCGACGCAAGCGTGCCCCGTGCACGCGCCGTTCGGTGTCGGGGTCTCACCCTAACTGCTAGAGGCTAAGGGGCTAAGGGCTACGTGTAGCGTGTCAGGGATCACCGTGTTTGCGCGCCACTCCCGGCCCCCTAGCCCCTTCGCCTCTTA
>QHVD01000265.1 GCA_003222235.1 Gemmatimonadota bacterium
CGAGCTGACCCATCTCGCTGGCCGAAACGCCGAGCCCTCGTTCCCGCAGTGGATCCGCAGGATCCGCGAGCTGAAGGACGCCACGCCGGCCCAGGAGTTCTATCGCGCGGCGGAGCAGGGGGTGCGGGCGTGCTGGGCCGCCGGGGTCACCTGCGTCGCGGACACCGGCAGCTCGGGGGCGCCGTTGGAAGCGCTCGCCCGCCTGGGCGGTCGCGGCATCTACTACCAGGAGGTGTTCGGACCCGACCCGGCGAAGTGCACGGCGAGCATGGCCGAGCTGGAGCAGGCATTGTGTCGCCTTAGCCCCTTAGCCTCTTCGCACGTTCGCCTCGGTGTTTCCCCCCACGCGCCCTACACGGTGAGCGAGTCGCTGTACGGGGCGGTCGCGGCATTCGCCCGCCGGGAGCG
>QHVD01000266.1 GCA_003222235.1 Gemmatimonadota bacterium
GGGGCAGCCGGCTGGCGAGGTGGCGGGCGACACGCGTCGCGTCGGGCTTCAGCAGCCACGGCCCCTCGCTCTGCAACAGGCGCTGGGGCACGGGCGCCGCCGCGCTCTTCGGCCCGAGCCTGGTGGCCACCTGCCCCTGCGATGAGGGGTCTGCCCGAGCCGCCACCAGCGCCATCGGGTAGACGGCCGCGCGGAAGGCGCTCCCGCCTTCATCGAGCGTCGCGGCACGCTCGATTCGGGTGCGGTGCGCGAGCCGCTGGCGCAACGCTTCCGCGTAGCCGCTCGAGGCGAGCTTCGCCGGCACGAGCAGCGCGGCGACGCCACCGGGCGCCGCCAGCTCGAGCGCCCGCTCCACGAACGCCACGGCGAGATCGGGGAGATGCGCGAAGCCACGCTCGCTCGCGGCGCGCCAGGTCGCATAGCGGGCGGTGAGCGCTTCCCGCACCTGGGCGGGCAGCCGCTCGCCGCGCACCCAGGGCGGGTTCCCCAAGACCAGGTCGAAGCCGCCCCCGCCCCTGGCGCCCGCGGCGAGGATGTCACCGAAATGGGACTCGAATGCGAGAAACGGCGCACCACCCTCCGAGACGAGCCGGCGGAGCGCAGTGCGGAGCGCGCGCCGGCTTGCTCGCAGGCGGCGGAGCAGGGTCCGTTCGGCGCCATCGAGTCCGCGCCGGCGGCCGAACAGGTCGCGGTCGCGCGCGCCGGCGAGCAGCGCCGCGAGCCGGGCGTCGATCCTGCCGATGGCGTCCTCGAAGAGGGTGCGCGCCAGCGCGGCTTCAGCCCGTGTCAGCTCGGCGAGCGCCTCGCGCTTGGCGGGTCCGGCCAGGCCGAAGAGCGTGCGGCGCGCCGTCCCCAGCCGCTCGAGCTCCGCGCGGCTGCCGCTCTCCCCACGGCCGCCCGCGAGCGAGCGCGCCAGGGCCAGCGGATCGAGCAGCGCGTCGCCCTGGCGTACGTGGCCGTCGAGGTTCGGCAGGGGGGCGATGCGCTCCAGGTCGGCCTCCTCGTCGTCGGCGACGAGGGCGAGCCAGAGCCTGAGCTCCGCCAGCCGTACGGCCGTCAGCTTCAGGTCGACCCCGAACAGGGAATGCGCGAGCACGTCGCGTCGCACGGCGACGCGGGGTCCGTCGCCCGCCGCCTGGCGCAGGGCTGTCAGCTCCTCCAGCGCGCCGAGCAGGAATGCCCCGGACCCGACCGCCGGGTCGAGCACCGTAAGGCGCGTGAGGCCCGGGGGCCAGACGGACCGGGGCGGTGCCTCGCCGTGATAGACCCACCGCTCCGCCGCGCGGCCCGAGAGCCCGAACCGGGTGACGAGTGTTGCCTCGAGGGCCGTCCGCACCACCTCGCGCACCAGCGCCGCGGGAGTGTAATAGCTGCCGCTCGAGCGGCGCTCGGTGGGATCCATCACCCCCTCGAACACCCGGCCGAGCATATCGGGGGCGACGAGATCGGCGTCCTCGGTCTCGCGCACCGAGAAGTGGAACCGCTCGAACAGCGCGTCGAAGGCGTCGCGCCAGTCGGCGTTGCCCCAATCGGCGGTCCCGTAGCGGCGCTCCAGCGCCGTGGGCTCGAACAGGCCGCCGTTCAAGAACGGCAGCCTGCCCAACGCGCGGGCGCCGGGCGAGCGCTCGGCCGGAGCCCTGTTGAGCGCACCGAAACACAGCGGGTTCAAGACCTGGCGATGAAAGGCGCGGCGGGCGGCCAAGGCGGCGTCGAAGCGGTGGATGACGTAGCGTCGGTCTCCGTCCAGCCACCCTTTCGCCTGGATGAAATACAGAAACAGCACGCGCGTCAGCGCGCTGAGGGCGAGGGCGTGGCGCTCGGTGCGGCTGCGGGGCGCAGCGAGCCGGTCGGTGAGCCGCTCGAGGACCGCGCGGAACGCTTTGAAGAACCGGGGGGTGACGCCCTCGCTTGCGAGCGCCTCGCCGATTCGCAGGCTCAGCGCGAGCGAGGTCTCACCGGGAGCGGGAGCGAGCCGCTCGAGGGTGCTGAGCGCCCTCCCCGACGGACACTGGAGCGGGAACGACGCGACGCGCACGGCAGGCGCGTTCCCGCCGAGGCGCCAACCCGCGCAGACGAGCCGCCGGGGCGCGGCCCCGAGCGCGCAGGCAAGTCCGCGCTCAGCCCGCAGCGCGAGCCGCTGGGCGGCGCAGCGCACTGCGCGCTCGGGGTCCGGAGCCTCGAGCGCGAACACGCGGAAGGCGTCGTGGCGCGCCACCAGCGTCACGCGGCGGACGCCTGCCGTCTGCGCGTGGTCCTCGCCCAACCAGGGCCCGGGTGGCACGTGCTCCTGCGCCGCCTTGAAGCCGAGCGCGCCAAAAAGGTCGCGAAGATCCTCGATCCGCTCGGTGCGGGCGAGAAGCTCCCGCAACACCACGGGCCCTTCGGTCGTCACGCACCGAATCTGTTGACGAAGGGCCCTGGTTTAGGTACCGGAGCGTTGCGGGAGGGACCGGATTAATGCGGGATGCGGGAGGCGAGATGCGGGATGCGTCGGTGCGACACGCATCCCGCATCCCCCATCCCGTTGCTTAGGAGCTCTTCCGCAGCTTGATCGATCCGTTTACGGTCGCCAGCGCCAACTGCCGCCCGCCGCTCCCGATCGTCCCGTGGACCCGACGCGGACCGAGCCGCCCGGTGACCATGAGCGGGAAGTCGGTGAGGATGTCCCCGTTCACCGTCTCCGCGCGGACCTCGGTGGAGAGGGTGGCGGGGAGGTCCAGCGTGATCCCGCCGTTCACGGTACGGAACTCGAGCCCATCGCTCCAGTTCGCCCGGCCGATCGAGGCCATGATCGAGCCGTTCACGGTGTGCGCCTCTGCGTAGCCGGAGGTAGAGATGCGGATGGAGCCGTTGACGGTGTTCGCGTCCACGTCGCTCGCCAGGCTCCCCGCCTCAACCTCGCCGTTCACGGTCTTGCCGATGAACTTCACGCCCTCGGGCACCCGGACCGTGAAGTCCACCTTCACGTCGTTGTCGTGCGTGCTCATGTGCCCGCCCTCGCCGGGCTCGCATCGGTTCTCGCGGCGCCCGTCGCTTGGGTACACGGCGCAAATCGTCACGCCGCCCTCGTCCTCCACCACCTCGATCTTGACCTCGTCGGGGTCTGAGCGGTGGGCGTGCTTCACCGCCGTCACCTCGGTCTCGCCGCTCCCGGCGACCGCCCGTACGTCGCCGTTCACGCCCTTGATCTCAATCGCCTTCCCGGGCGCGATGCGGCCTTTCCAGTGGAACTCGGTCTGGGCGGCTGAGCGCTCGAGCGGCAGGAGCGCGCCGGCCGCGAGGCTCGCGAGGCCGGCGAGGGTGGAAACCC
>QHVD01000267.1:0-1011 GCA_003222235.1 Gemmatimonadota bacterium
CCTCGGTCTGGAGGCGGTCCCAGTCCTCGAAGGAAGTGGTCGTCTTGAGCCGGTGCTCGTCCTCCGGCAGCATGTCGGCCACGTAGATATCCGGCCAGGCGTCGTTATTGACGTCCGCGATGTCGAGCCCCATCGACGACAGGCTGATGTAGGGCATCTCCTGCTCGAGCCGCTCGGCGAAGCTGCCGTCGCCTTTGTTGATGTACAGATAATCCCGCTCGAAGAAGTCGTTCGCGACGTAGATGTCCGGCCAGCCGTCGCGGTTTAAGTCGCTCACGACGACGCCCAGACCCAGGCCGATCTCGCTCCCGTAGATGCCGGCGGCCTCGCTCACGTCCACGAAGTGCCCGCCCTCGTTGCGATACAGCCTGGCGCCGCCGAGCGGGTCGCGCACGTTGCGTGTGTTCTTCAGCGCGAAAGTGAACACCGGCCGGGGCGAGTTATTGATCACGAAGAGGTCGAGATCCCCGTCGCGGTCATAGTCGAAGAACACGGCTTGGGTCGAGTATCCCGTATCCGCGACGCCGTAGGCGGTCGCCTGCTCGACGAACGTGGGGACGCCGTCGGCGTTGAGTCCCTGGTTGATGTAGAGCTCGTTCGCCCGGAGCTTTCCGTTCGCCTTGGGGACGCTTCCGGCGTGACAGACGTAGATGTCGAGCCGGCCGTCGCCGTTCACGTCGGCGAGGGTGACGCCGGTCGTCCACCCCTGGCTGTGCAGCCCGGCCTCGGCGGTGACGTCGCGGAAGTGGAACTTCCCCTCGTTCAAGTACAGCCTCGTGCCGCCCTGATTCGACGTGAGCACGATCTCCGGGAGGCCGTCGCCGGTGAGGTCGCCGAGCGCGACGCCGCCGCCGTTGTAGTAGTTGCGATAGGTGAAGACGTTCAGGTCGCGGGTGTCGGTGAGGCGGTTCTCGAAGCGGACGCCGGTGTAGCTCGAGGGCAGCAGGGTGAAGAGACGGCCGTCGGCCGGGGGCGCGGCGCGGGCCGACACTTCCCTGGCGGACCCGCCCG
>QHVD01000267.1:1194-7546 GCA_003222235.1 Gemmatimonadota bacterium
CTTGAACTGCCAGGGTTGCGTGTATTGGCCGAACCGGATCAGATCCTGGCGTCGCTTCGTTTCAAAGGTGAGCTCGAACAGGCGTTCCCGCAGGATCGCGGCCGGCGTGACGGCGCTCAGCGTGTCCCCCGATGGGAAGGAACGAGCGCGCACGGCCTTCAACAGCGTGAGGGGATCGGGGGTCCCCGTCGCCCCGGCGAGCTCCGCCTCAGCCTTGATCAGATACATCTCGGCGAGACGAAAGTAGGTGAAATCGTTGCCGTTGTTCTGGGCAATATGCTTCGGATCATACGGCCACTTGTAGATGCGGAGACCCTCCCCCTCGGTGGCCTGGGTCACGTCCGAGATTGCCGGCGTGAAGACAAGCCGCGGTGCTCCCTTGTCGCACCCCGGCCGCTGACACACTGGGGCGCCGGTTTCCAAATTGTTCTGAGGTCCGCGGAGGAAGATGTTTACCCGCCGGTCGTTCAGCGTATCGAACGTGTAGTAAGTATTCGCCAGGGTCGCAAAGCCGTTCCAGGGCCCGGGTGTGAACTGGTAGTAGTGGAGTGTGGCCTGGAGCAACGGGAATCCCATGCCATCCTGGTTGATGAACTTGACGACGAAGATGTTCTCCGGCGACAGGTAGTTGTCGGCGGTGAAGTTTTGAGTAAACGTGGGCGCCAGTTGATACACGCCGGAATTGATGATGCTGTCTGCCCGGTTGACGGCGGCCTGGCAGGCGTCAAGGCCCCCGCTGACCGTCACGCCTGAGCACGAGTTGTAACCCGTGGCATTGATCCCACCGGCCCCGGCGGCGTCCTTCGTGAATACCCCGGCGTTGATGTACATGCTGGCCAGGATGGCATCGACGGCGCCTTTGCTCACGCGTCCCCGGTCGGCGTCACCCCATTTCGCGGGCAAATCCGGGCGGGCCGCCAGGAGCTCCGACTCGATGAACTTGAACACCGAGTCGCGCGACGCGCGGGCCCGCGGCTGGACCTCGGTGGTGGTGACGACCGGCACGCCGCCGAACAAGTCCATCAGCTGGTAATAGTAGAAAGCCCGCAGGGCCCGGAGCTCGGCCACGACGATCCCCTGCTGCGCCGGATCCATGACGGTCCGGTTTTCCAGCGCGGCGAGAACGACGTTCGCGTCCGCGATTCCGGTGAAGTCGTTGACCCAGGCCGAGTTGATGTCCTGGAGCCCTGAGGGGCTGTTCGCCGTCCAGGTCTGGCGGTGAATCTCGAGCCACCGGCCGTTGTCGTACCAGTCCTGCCCGCGCGTCGGCACGACCAGCTCGTCGGTGCTGATTTCGCTCAGCACGTAGTACGCACAGCAGTACCCTGGGAACGCACCCCGTAGCTGCGCGTACACTCCGGCGAGGCCGGCGAGCACTTCCGCCTTGTTGGCGAAGAAGGTCCCCGGCGTAATCGTGCTCGAGGGGATCTCATCGAGGTTGGTGCATCCCTGCAGGGGCACCAGCAGCAGTGTGAAGAGCCCCGCCGCTCCGATCCAGGTCGTCACCAGTAGTCTCTTCATACCAGAGCTCCTCAGAACACGAGACGCAGGCCCCCGGTGAACGTGCGGGGCCGTGGATAGCTGAGATAGTCGATGCCGCGCGACGCCAGACCCGAGTTCGCGTAGACCTCAGGATCCAGGCCCGAATAGCCGGTCAGCAGCACGAGGTTGTCGGCCGACACATAGACGCGAGCACTTCGGGCCGAGCGGGTCAAGATGGGCAGGTCCAACGTGTACTCCAGCGTGACATTCTGCAGGCGCACGAACGATCCGTCCTCGATCCACCGCGACGAGTAGATGGCGGGCTCGTGGAGACCTGTTGGGTCGGTCGACGGCAGGGCGGACCGGAGGAAATTCTTGCCCTGGAGCGCGTTCCCCTTGGTGGAGTAGACCAGGGCGGTGTTGTTGAAGACGTCTTGTCCCACCGCCGCCCGGATCAGGAAACTCAAGTCGAAGTTGCGCCAGGTGACGTCGTTGTGCAGGCCTACCGTGAAGTCCGGGTTGGCGTTGCCTAGAACGGTGTAATCGCTGGCGGAAGGTGACGTGGTCTGCCCGTTGACGCATCCCGCCGAACCGGAGGAGCATTGGAACAGCTGCTTGCCCTGAGCGTCCCAACCGACGAAGACCGGCCCGTAGAACGTGCCCAGAGGAAGGTCGGGGGCGATGCGTTGGGAAACCTGTCCGGACTGCCCCTGCCCTAAGGAAGGTGTGGGTGCCGAGATCGATCACCTTGTTGCGCTCCGCCGCGAACACGACGCCGGTGCGCCAGCTCAGACCCGGCCGCGACACCGCCACCGCGTCGAGCGAGAACTCGACGCCGTGGTTGCGCAGCTTCCCGACGTTCTCGAGCACTGTGTCCACGACCGCCGGCTGCGGCACGGCAACCGACAGCAGCAGGTCCGAGGTGTTCTTGACGTAGTACTCGACGCTCCCGGCGAGCCGGTTGTTCCAGAGACCGAAGTCCAGCGCCACGTTGTATTGCGCCGTTTGCTCCCACTTGAGGTCCGGGTTGGTGTTCTGCGTCGGTGTGACGCCGGTGTGCGGCTGGTCGCCCCACGGATACGTCCCACCGGTGCCACCCGCCAGCAGCAGCAACGACGAATAAGGCGCGATGCCCGGGTTGCCTTGCAGCCCCCAGCCGGCGCGCAGGCGCAGGTCCGAGAACGGGCCACTGCGCATGAACTCCTCTTGGCTGATGTGCCACGACCCGGATAGCCCTGGGAAGGCCGCCCACTTGTGCCCCGCGGCGAACTTGGACGATCCGTCATAGCGCAGCGCACCGGTGATGAAATAGCGGTCCTTGAAGCCGTAGTTGACGCGGGACAGGAAGGACACCAACCGGCTCTGTGCCGCCGCCGAGGAATCGGTCCGCGTGACGGCGGCGCCGAGGTTGTTGAAGCTGAAGGCGTCCGTGAAGTAGCCGATGCCCTGCGCCATGAACAGGTTGCTGGTGAACTTGTTGTACTCGTACCCCCCCACCACGTCGAGGCTGTGGACCTCGCCGAGCTGGCGCCGGAAGGTCAGGAGCGTCTGGATCGTCCGGGTCGCATTGTCGAGGCCGTACTGCCGCGCCAGTCCTCCCCCTAGCGCCTCTCCCACGGGATTCGCGTTGGGATAGTAGAGCTGCCGGTCACCGCTCGAATGGTCCAGGCCCACGGTGACCTGCCCCGTCAGGCCCGGCACGAGATCGAGCTCGGCCGTCGCATTGCCCAGAGTACGCGTGGTCTGGCCGACGTCGGTGATCTGGTCGGCCAGCGCCACGGGGTTGCGCACCGACGTCCCACCGGGCTCGTAGAAATGCGTCCCGGTCGCATCGGTCACCGTGATCGGCTGCGTGGGGTCGAAGATGGCGACGTTCTGAAACACGCCGCCTTCGAAGCCGCCGGTGTTCTCGAAGGTGAGATACCGGTTGTTGACGCGCGACGTCGTCACGTTCACCCCGAGACGTAGCCGGTTGTCCAGCGCCCGGTGGGTCGCGGTGAGCCGTCCCTGAATCCGCTCCAGGCTGCTCGAGAGCGCCACCCCCTGGTCTTTCATGTAATTGAGCGAGGCGCGATACCGAGTGTCCTCAGTCCCGCCGGAGAACGACAGGTCGTGATTGTGCGTCACGGCGGTGCGTGTCACCGCGCGCTCCCAGTCCGTATTCTCCGCCCCGAGTGCCGAAAGGGCACTCGGCTTGAGCCCGCCCCGCAGCGAATCCGGTTTTCCGGCGATCGAATCTTGCCGCCAAACGTCGACCTGCCCCTGAACGAACTGTCGGTAGTCGGGTGCGTTCACCACGTCGAGACGCTTGGCTGGAGAGGCCGCGGCCACGTAGCTGTCGTATTCGATGGTCGGCCCGCCCGCGGCCACTCCCTTCTTCGTCTCGATCAGGATCACGCCGTTCGCGGCGCGGCTGCCGTAGATCGCGGTCGCAGACGCGTCTTTCAGAATGGTGATCGACGCGATGTCCGAAGGGTTGAGCAGGTTCAGCGGGTTGCGAGGCAGCGGGGGCGTGCCGCCAACGCCGTAGCTGGGCGGTTCGGTCGCCACGTTACTGATGGGCACGCCGTCGATCACGTACAGCGGGTCGTTGGTGTTGCTGATGGAGCTGCCACCGCGAATCAGGATCTGCGCCCCGGCGCCGGGCTCGCCATTGTTCTGGATGATGTCGACGCCAGCAGCTCGGCCCTGGATCATCTGATCGACGTTGGTGACCACGCCGACGTTTGCCGCCGCGGCGCTGATCGTCGAAACCGATCCCGTGATCGCCTCCCGGCGCTGGGTGCCGTAGCCGGTCACCACCACCGGCTCGAGAATCGCCGCCGCCGGCAGCATGGTCAACTGCACCGTGGTCGTGCCGCCGGCCGTGACGGTGACGTCCTGCACTTGCGAACCGTACCCGATCCGGGTCGCCCGCAGGTGATAGGCGCCCGGCGGGATGCCGTTCACCAGGAAGCTTCCGTCCGCGTGGGTGAGCTCGCGGTGCGGCGTTCCCGCGATCGCGACTTCAACGTTCGCGACAGGCTGTTGGGTCGTGCCGTCGACGACTTTCCCCGTCACGGCGCCCGTTGAGTCCTGCGCGCCGAGTGGGACGACCCAGAACAGACCAGCGGCCAGCGCGGGAACGACATGACGGACTAGTGACATACGTCGATGCCCTCTACCGTCGGGTGGGAGTGGAGTCAGCGCCCGTGCGTCGAGCTCTCGGGACTTCAAGATTCCTCCCAGCAGCGACTTGTCAAGGAGACCTCATTGGCGCCCCCTTCATCGCGGGATTGGGCGGCATAGGAATTTCCTCCGTGGGTTGAGAAGGGAGCGACTCGATCACTGCGGCTCAAAACCATGATTTCAGCCTGCGACGTCGGTGGAAGGCGACCCGGGTGCGAGCATGGAGGCCACCTCTCCACTCGTCAAGAGGTCGGGAGGAGTCGATTAGCGCGTTTCGTTATGGGTGAGGTGGCTGCGGGAGTTGTGCTGCTTAGTGCCCGAGGAGAGAGTCGAACTCTCATGGGGTTGCCCCCGCCGGATTTTGAGTCCGGTGCGTCTGCCATTCCGCCACTCGGGCGCCGGCACTCAACTTAGTGCGTCCGAGTCTTCACGGCACCCTTCGCTTGATGGGAACGACAGTGTGCGTGCTACTGACTGGCTATGGGGGCGGCGGTCGGCCGGGCCCTTGTCGGAGCCCGCGCATCCCGGGCCGCCCCAGCATGTCGCCGCGCGCCCGCCGCCGCTCGCGAATCCGGCTGATCTGGTCCTGGAGGCGCTGCCGCATGAGCTGGTAGCGCGCGTGTTGCACCGGGTTCAGGTAGCCGGCGATCTCCCTGTCTTCGTCCCGCTCGAGTTGCGCCAGCGCCTGGCGGTTGCGCTCGCGTTGATCCATGAGCTTGCGCACGCTGTCGTCACTGGCCGCCACGCCCGGCTGCAGCTGCCCGCGCAGCGCCTCGATGACCGCGCGCTGGCGCTGCATGACGTCGCGCCGCTGCTGCAGGTATTTCCCCTCGGTCCCCTGGAGCTTCATGGCCTGGTCGTCGCTCAAGCTCAGCTCCTGGCGCACGCGCTCGTTCCAGCGCCGGCGGAACTCCTGGCGCAGGTGTTGCGCCTCGGCTCCGCGGGTCGTGTCCGAAGGGTTCTGCGCGCCGAGCAACGGCACCGCGGCGACGGTCAGCAGCACCCAAAGCAATCGCCTCATAGGTCACCCCTCCTGCAACAGGGCGCGCAGCTCTTCCGCAGTCAGCCCCTCGACGCCTGTGTCTCCAGCGCCCTCCTCCGAGACCGGCTGATCGAGCACCGTCAGCGCCTCCCGCAGCTGCTCCGCCGTCAGGTCCGTCAGGTCCTCGCCCACCGGGACCACGACCGCCGATCCCGGCGCGCGCTGCCAAACCAGCGCCCGGGTGAACAGTCCGCCGCCGATCACGAGGATCGCCGCGGCGGCGATCCGCAGCCATGCCGGCTGCACCCATGTCCAGCGCTCCGCACGCGGCCCGGCGCGCAGCCGCTCTACCACGGCCCGCGCCGTACGCTCCACGTCCAGCCGCTCGGCGGCCCCCGCGCCCAGCCGCTGCGCGACCTCCTGCAACTTGGCGTCGTGCAACATGGCGTCGTCGTTCACCGCAAATGCTCCTTCAATCGCTTGACGGCATGATGATAGTGCACGCGAGCGGCGCCCGGGGTCGTGCCCAGGGCTGCCGCAATCTCCTGGTATTCGAGCCCTTGCTGCGCCCGCAGCAAGAAGACTTCCCGCTGCAGCCGCGGCAGCCGCCGCAGACATTCCTGTAGCCGGCCTTCCGCCTCTCCTGCCACCGCGCGTTCATGAGGGTCCCCGCCGGTCGCAGCCAACTCGTGCTCGAGCGGGACGAGCTTGGCCCGTTTC
>QHVD01000268.1 GCA_003222235.1 Gemmatimonadota bacterium
GGCAGATCGGCCGCTATGGGACAGGCCGCCCTTGATGAGCCCCGAGCGCGGGCACTGACAGCGAGCGGTGACACTTAGGGAGCCGGCTACAGCCGCGCGCCGGCGCCGGACCACGGCCATCGGAGGCTAACGCAGGTTGACGCAGATTCCTGCGATGCGCCGTTTGCTCTGCTCTCTCCTCCGCCACATCTCTAGTATGGCTTTCCGCTCTGTAACGGCCACCTCAATCCGGGCGCGATAGGCCCCCGAGGTCTCCCCAGGCCGGGGCGGCGCGAGCGGCGCCCGGATTGCCTGCCGACGCGCCGAGAGGACCGCCTTGATGGCGGTCTCCATCGGAACGCGGTCCCCGTTCGGTTGTTGCAACCACGCCTCCGGGCCGAGCGGCAAAAAGGTGCGAATCCGTCGCTGCCGCTCACTGACACACAGCAGTACCCAGCGCCTGAGATGGCGTACAAGATAGAGGACATCGCCCTGCGGTTGCTGGGTGAGGACAAGGCCCTGCGCGGCGACGAGGCGGAGGAACATCCGCTCCCGCTCCGGGGTCAGGTCGATCCCATAGCGCTTCCTGGCCTGTTCGACCCGATGCGCCCGAGCATGGTCGAGGGAGCATTTCATCGCGTGGTCTGCTCACTCCTGCCTGGCTGGCCTGGTACCTCGTTCCATTCGCGGCCGTCAAGAAGGTGCCCGGCGGCTCTCTAGCGCGTCACGAACCCCGAGCCCACTGCGACGCCGCGCTCGCTCGACTGGCTGGACGCGGACGTAGTGGGCGCTCCCCTCGAAGGCGCCACCGAGTCGCTCTCTTGGGTCGGGGACCAGATCGAGCGGCTACTCCGAGAAGCCGACCGAATCCTCGGCGCCGACCGCCGCCGCCGCGCGTGAACGTCCTTCACCGCGCCGGCCGCCCCCCGCACGTTGACAGGCCACCTGTAGCTGCACTAAAGCCCGAGCGGCTGCGGGCGGCGGCTTGGCGGTTCTGGGCGGCGGCGGCCACGACTTCACGGTCTCTTGCCCCGTCGCCACGGCACGCGGCGGCACAGGACGCCCGCACGCAGAACAGTGACCGTGCCTTCTCTTCGCATCCCCTCCTCAAGTAGTCGATGGAGGTGGTCCATGCCGCAACGCGGGGAGATCGTAGTCGAGCGCCTGACGGGCAACCGAGCGATGGTGATCGAGGTGGTGAGCCCTGAGGAGATCACCTGCCGCTTCGCGGACGGTCGGCTGGAGGATCGCTTCACGTTCGAGGTTGAGCCCCTGCTGTCTCTACGTGATCCTCGGGGCGGGGGTCGATTCGTTCCGCTCGGCCCGCTCGTGTGGCTCTTCCTCTCGAGCTTCGTGAACCGGTGGTTCCAGCAAGGCGCAGCGGCCTCCGTAACCGACCGCCTGCGCCTGGTGCGCCCGTCTGAGTCTTCTCGTAGTCCCCTCGCCGTCTGAGATCGGCGCTCAGGCGCGAAGAACGAGATGGCATGGATGGCGAAGACCGACGAACCCATCTCGCAGTTGGCGACCCGCATCCCGAAAGAGCTTCACCGCCGGCTCAAGCTGCACTGTGTGACGCACGAGATCGCCGTGCAGGACTTCGTGACCCAGGCGATTGAGGAGAAGCTCGGACGGAAGACGCGGCTGAAGAAGGGGCCGGCGTAAGAGGTCGCTGGCCGCTCACCCAGCCGCCGCGTACCCGAACACCGCTTTCAACTCAAGGAACTTCGCGAGTCCCGCCTGGGCTAGTCACGCGGCGGTGTCGTCAAGCGCCACACCACGCTCCCTCGCAAGCCGCTGGATAGCCTTCCAGGCGAGCTTGCTTGGACGCACGTGGCCCTTCTCCCACCGCCTCACGGTCGAGCAGGTCGTTCCGGCGGAGAGCGCCTCACGGCACGCCTTCTCTGGCACCGATATTGCTCCACTCGGGCTCTTGCGCGTGATCGACGCGTCGTTACCATGCCACGGTGAGGAGTTCGCCCGAGAAGCGATGGCGTGTTGCGACGTGACGCCGTCCGCTCTCGCAGAACGACGAATCGTGCCCGAGCCGCCCAGCGGCTCACGCTGGCGCGGAGAGAAAGGAGGTATCCCATGAACGTAAACCATATCGGCAAGGGAGCGCAGCTCGCCGCGACGGCGCTCCTTCTGAGCGGCTGCACCGCCCTCACCAGGGAGGTCCTGGTGGACGAGCGGGCACGGCCGACGCCTCCCAACGCGACCACGGTCTCGCATTGCTCCGGGAGTGAGTGGCAGGACAACTCGATGATGGCGCTCGTGCCGATCCCCATCATCGGCTTCGGCATGCCGACTCAGCAGACCAACGTGATCACGGCGGACGATGTCCTCAGCAAGTGCGGACCGCCCGACCGGCTCGTCAACCGCAAGGTGGAGGTCGACCGCACCGCGTGCGTCCCGACCGTGCTCACGCGGGTGATCTCGTTCGGCGTGTGGCAGTGGTGCCCGGCGAACGTATCCTGGGACGCCGACGTGATTGCGCCGGCGCCGCCCCCCGAGCCGGCCGCCGCGGTGGCGCCCCCGCCGACGCCCGACCGCGAGATCCTGAGCTACCGGCCGTCGCAGTGACCGCGTGAGGAGGGGGGCATGGGCAGGGGGGCATAGCC
>QHVD01000269.1 GCA_003222235.1 Gemmatimonadota bacterium
GGTCGGCTCCCGCAGCCACTCGACCTCGCCCGAGGAGTTCGGGGATGCGGTCCAACGCGACCTCGGCGGGGGGGGCGGCAGGACTAATGAACGGCTCTCGGCTGTCAGTTCACGCCGGACCTACGTCGCACCCTTCGCCGCTGGCGCCACAAGCCAAATGCGAGATAGGCAACGACCATCACGAGGACAACCCCGAACCCCACCTGTCTCAGATGCTCCACTACGTCCACGGCCACTCCATATCACCCCCAACCCCCCGCCGACGAGCCTCAGGCGATGATCCCACCCGGCTCCAGCGCCATGCGACACGCTCTCTTCTCAGAGGTTGGCGCCGCGAGGAGGCATTCCCCCCGGTGGTGTCCGGGCGAGTAGCTTAGCACGCAGCCACCTCACGTTGATCGCGAGCGTCTCGCAGACGTTCTCGAAGCTGAACAGGCGGGAACGGTCCTGGTCCATGATCCACGCGACGGCTTCACGTCGTTCCCTAAGAGCCCGGCTTCCCTTGCTATCGTTTTGGGCGGCGCGGATCGCGTGTTCCAATACCGCGCGCATGAGGTGGTGCTCCGGTTGCCTTGACCGATTGGACGCGAAGATCGCGTAGTAGTCTTCCGAAACCTCGACGTGCGGTCTGTGATGCGCCACCTGTCCGTACCCTCCATGGTCGAGATTCGACAGCCCGTCACTGGACAGGCGATCACTCCTACTCCATGTGATGCGCGAGAGGAAAGGGAGCGGCCGGTAGTGTCCTAATTTGGGCCTCAATCGCGGCGGAACATGGTAAGCCATGACTCACGAGCGACGCCGCGAAACGCATCGCGTTTCGGATCGGTATCGTCGTCCTGACGATGCTGATCTGCGGCGTCCTCGGCGGGTTCCTCGCCATTCTCGGACTTTTCGTCTTGGTCCCGCTCCGAGACCCGTGCCCGCCCCCGTGCGACATGCCCGCCATGGTGGCCATCGCCGTTGCGGATTTTATCGGGCTCCCCGTGGGGCTGATTGTCGGGCTGATCGTCGGCCTCCGATTCGCGCGGCGGTGGGTTCCTTCAAATTAGG
>QHVD01000270.1 GCA_003222235.1 Gemmatimonadota bacterium
AGCTCCTCTTCCCCCGGTGTCGCGGACACGAAGAGAATCCGCGGCACGAGCGACTTGAACTCGTCGATTCGCAGCGGCCGGTTGTCGAGCGCCGAGGGGAGGCGGAACCCATAGTCCACAAGCGTCTGCTTGCGCGACCGGTCCCCTTCGTACATCCCCGCGAGCTGCGGCAGGGTCTGGTGCGACTCGTCGATAATGCAGAGGTAGTCGTCGGGGAAGTAATCGAGCAAGCAGGCAGGCCGCTCGCCCGGACGCCGGCCCGCCAGGTGTCGGGAGTAGTTTTCGATCCCGGTGCAGCGTCCCACCTCGAGCAGCATGTCGATGTCGAAGTGCGTGCGCGACTCCAGCCGCTGCGCCTCCAGCAGCTTGTTCTGCGCCACGAGCTCGGTGAGCCGCTCCTTCAGCTCCGCCCGGATCGACTGTACCGCCCGCTCGACCGACGGCCGCTCGGTGACGAAGTGCGTGGCCGGATAGACGGCGCAGCGGCGCAGCTCGGTGATCGCGTCGCCGGTGAGCGGGTCGATCTTGGTGATGCGCTCGACCGCGTCGCCCCAGAACTCGACGCGCACGGCCTGCTCGTCGTAGGCGGGGAACACTTCGACGGTATCGCCCCGCACGCGAAACGTGCCGCGCTCGAACGCGACGTCATTGCGCTGGTACTGCACCCGCACGAGCTCTTCGAGCAGGGCGTCCCGGCCACGCTCCTCCCCGACCGTCGCCGTGACCAGCAGCTGGCGGTACAGCTCCGGGTCGCCGAGGCCGTAGATCGCCGAGACGCTCGCCACGATGATCACATCGTCCCGCTCCATCAGGCTCGACGTGGCCCGGAGCCGCAGGCGGTCGATATCGTCGTTGATGGACGAATCCTTGGCGATGTACGTGTCGGTCTGGGGCACGTACGCTTCTGGCTGGTAGTAGTCATAGTAGGAGATGAAGAACTCGACCGCGTTCTTGGGAAAGAACGCCTTCAGCTCTCCGTACAACTGGGCGGCGAGGGTCTTGTTGTGCGACAGCACGAGCGTGGGACGCCCGAACCCGGCGACGACGTGCGCCATGGTGAACGTCTTCCCCGACCCCGTGACGCCCAGGAGCACCTGGTAGCGGTCGTCGCGGACGAGGCCCTGGCCCAGCTCGCGAATGGCGCGCGGCTGGTCCCCTGCGGGGGGGTAGGGGGCGGCGAGGTCGAACGGCATCCCTGGAAAGTTAACCGGCGGCGGGCTGCGCCTGGGGTCCGGACGAGCCGGAGGAGCCGGGGGGGCTCGCTTCCCGGCGCGACACATCGGTTACGCCCTTCACCCGGCGGATCGCGCGGATGACCTTGTTCAGGTGAGTCTGGTTCTCCACCTCCACGACGACCGAGCCGAACACCGCGCCGTCGCGGGTGGCGAGCTCGGCGCTCTTGATGTTGGTGCTCGCCTCGCTGATCGCGGAGCAGATGTCCGCGTACAGCCCCCGCCGGTCCTCCCCGCCCACCGCAAGGCGCACGACGAAGGTCTCGCCTTCCGACTCCTGCCAGTCGATCTCCACCCGGCGCTCCGTTTCCTGCGACAGGGTCAGCAGGTTCGGGCAATCGCTGCGGTGGATCGAGATCCCCCGGCCCTGCGTCACGTAGCCCACCACCGCGTCGCCCGGCACGGGCTGGCAGCACTGAGCGTAGCGCACCATGAGGCCGTCCACGCCTTGGATCTTGATGCCCCGCCCCAGCCGCAGCCGCTCGATGACGCGTCCGAATGCCGTGGGCTTGGACGTGGGCTGCGTGTCGGTCGGCAGGTCCGGGTACAGCGCCCTCATCACCGCCCCCAGGGCGACGTCGCCGCGCCCCAATGCCGCCTGCAGCTGCTCGGACGTCCCGACCGACAGCGCCGTGGCGGCCCGCGCGAAGCCGTCGGGGTCCGGCGGGTCGAGGCGGCGCCGCCGCACCTCGCGTGCGAGGATCTCCCGCCCGAACTCGACGCTCCGCTCGTGCTCTTCCTGCTTGATCCACTGCCGGATCTTGTGGCGGGCGCGGGCGGTCTGGACGTGCGCCAGCCAATCGCGCGACGGCTTGGCGTTCGGGCTGGTGATGACCTCGACGGTATCGCCGTTGTTGAGCGGGCGGTGCAACGGAGCGATGCGGCCGTTGATCCGCGCCCCCTGGCAGTGCTGCCCGACCGCGGTGTGGACGGCAAAGGCGAAGTCGATCGGGGTTGCGCTCTTGGGGAGCCGTTTCACGTCGCCACGCGGCGTGAAAACGAAGATCTCGTCCTGGTACAGGTCGACCTTGAGGAACTCGAGGAACTCCTCGGGGGTGTGCGTGTCCTGCTGCAGCTCGAGGAGCTGGCGGAACCACGCCAGGTGGCGATCGAGCTCGTCGGGCCCCTTCCCCTCCTTGAACAGCCAGTGCGCTGCGATCCCGTACTCGGCGGTGCGGTGCATCTCGCGCGTGCGGATCTGGATCTCGTAGAGCTGGCCGCCGGGGCCGAAGACCGTCGTGTGCAGCGACTGGTAGCCGTTCGACTTGGGACTCGCGATGTAGTCCTTGAAGCGCTCCTGGAGCGGCGTCCAGTTGTGGTGGATGATCCCGAGCACGTGGTAGCACTCGGGGATGGAGTTCACGAGCACGCGGACCGCGAGGAGGTCGTAAATCTCCTCGAACGGCTTGGCGCGCTTTTTCATCTTCTTGTAGATGGACCACAGATTCTTGGGCCGACCCGTGACCTCGAAGTCGGTGAGCCCAGCCCGGCGGAGCTCTTCGTCCAGGGGCGCCTGAAGCCGCTCGATGGTGCGCTCACGCTCGGCCTTCTTCGACCGCACGCTGCGCGCCAGGGAGCGGTAGTCCTCCCGCTCGAGAAACTTGAACGCGAGATCCTCGAGCTCGGCCTTCACCCCCGCCATACCGAAGCGGTGCGCCAGTGGCGCGTAGATCTCGCGCGTCTCGAGCGCGATGCGGCGCTGCTTCTCATCGTCCAGGTGCTCGAGCGTCCGCATGTTGTGCAGCCGGTCGGCGAGCTTGATGATGATGACCCTGGCGTCCTTCGCCACCGAGACGAGGAGCTTGCGATAGTTCTCCGCCTGCTCCTCGGCGGTGGAGCGGAACTGCAGCGTGGAGAGCTTCGTGAGGCCGTCCACCAAGTCGGCGATCTCGTTGCCGAAGTCGCGCCGGATGTCGTCGACGGAGACGTTGGAGTCCTCGACGACGTCGTGCAGCAACGCCGCGGCGATGGTCGTCGTGTCCATCTGCTGGTCGGCGAGAATGGTCGCGACCGCGACGCTGTGGGAGACGAAGTCGTCCCCCGACTGCCGCTTCTGCCCGCGGTGCGCCTGGGCGCTTACCTGGTAGGCACGCGCCAGCACGTCCAGGTCGAGACGGTCCCGTTGGGCCGCCACGGCCCGGGCGAGCTCGGGAGCCGGAATCGGCACCGCGCTCGTCACACTCCCCCCTCGAAGCTCACGTCGCGATCAGCTCCGCTATTGCCGCCCAGCCCAGCTCGAATCCCCGAGCCCCCTCTTTATCGGGGCTCCCCCCCATAGTGGAGGATCGCAGGGGACACCCACCGCGTCAACGCTCGGGTTGGGGGGGGGGGGCGGCGGACCTCGCGCACAAGTGAAAGGTCCGCCACAACGTA
>QHVD01000155.1 GCA_003222235.1 Gemmatimonadota bacterium
GATCGAGAAGGACGCGTCCGACCTGCACATCGTGGCGGGGGACCGTCCCAAGCTGCGCGTCGACGGGGACATCCAGAACTCCTCGGTCGACTTGGTCCTCGCGCCCAAGGACACCCTCGCGATCGCCTACTCGGTGCTGACCGAGAGCCAGAAGAAGCGCTTCGAGATCGAGAAGGAGCTGGATTTCTCCTTCGGCATCCAGAACCTGGCGCGGTTCCGCGGCAACTGCTTCAAGCAGCGCGGCTGCGTGTCCCTGGTGATCCGGCAGATTCCCTTCAACGTCCGCACGTTCGAGGACCTGGGGCTGCCGGGGGTGGTGGCGAAGCTCGCGGAGCGGCCCCGCGGCCTGGTGCTCGTGACGGGGCCTACCGGCTCGGGGAAGAGCACCACGCTCGCCTCGATGATCGACAAGATCAACCGCGAGATGAAGGGGCACATGACCCGATCGAGTTCATCCACCGCCACCATAGTTGCATCGTCAACCAGCGCGAGATCGGCACCGACACCTCGAGCTTCGCGGCGGCGCTCAAGTACGCGCTGCGGCAGGACCCGGACGTCGTACTCATCGGCGAGATGCGCGACCTCGAGACGATCGGGGCGGCGCTGACCATCGCCGAAACCGGCCACCTGGTGTTCGCCACCCTGCACACGAACTCGGCGATGGAGAGCATCAACCGCATCATCGACGTGTTCCCGTCGCACCAGCAGCCGCAGGTCCGGGCGCAGCTCGCGTTCGTGCTCGAGGGAGTGATCACCCAGACGCTGCTCCAGAAGGCCAAGGGACGGGGTCGCGTGATGGCGCCCGAGATCATGGTGTGCACCCCGGCGATCCGCGCGCTGATCCGCGACAACAAGGTGCACCAGATCGAGTCCTCGATGCAGGCGGGGAAAAAGTACGGCATGCAGACGTTGAACGACTCGCTCTACCAGCTGTACATGACCCGCCAGGTCGCAAAGGAGGAATGCCTCCGCGCCGCCCCCAACGCAAACGACTTCCTGCGAATGATCGGCGAGCCGCTGCTGGACGAAGCGGAGCCGCTCGGGCCGGCCGGGCACCCGCAGCCCGGGGCGTCCAGAATAGCGACCCGCCGCTAGGCGCCGTGAGGAGTACCTGAGCCATGCCGGTCTTCCAGTACACCGCCCGCACCCTCAAGGGCGAGCTCGTCAACGACAAGATCGACCTGCCGAGCCGCGACGACGTCATCGCCCACCTGCGGAAGAACCGCATGGTGGTGGTGCAGGTCCGGCAGGCGCCCACGGAGCTCAGGCTGCCGAAGCTGGGCGCCGGCATCAAGACGCGCGACGTCGTGGTGTTCACCCGCCAGTTCGCGACCATGATCAACGCCGGCCTGCCGCTGGTGCAGGCCCTCGACATCCTGGCGCAGCAGACCGAGAACAAGCGTCTCGCCGAGACCACGCGCCAGGTGGTCTACGACGTGGAGAGCGGTCACACCCTGGCGGACGCGCTGCGCAAGCACCCCAAGGCGTACAGCGACCTGTACGTGAACATGGTGGCCGCGGGCGAAGCGGGGGGTATTCTCGACACGATTCTCGTCCGGCTGGCGCAGTTCCTCGAGAAGAACGACGCCATCGTGCGCAAGGTGAAGGGCGCGATGATCTACCCGGCCGTGATTATCTCGGTCGCGGTCATCGCGATTTCGGTGCTGCTCATCTTCGTGATCCCGACGTTCCAGAACATGTTCGCGTCCGTGAACCTGGACCTGCCGTTGCCGACGCGGGTCGTGATCGGGATGAGCAACGTCCTCAAGCACTACTGGTGGGCGATCATCGGCGTCATGGTCGGGTCGGTGTTCATGATCAACCGGTACTACAAGACGGCGCCGGGCCGGCTCCAGATCGACGCCCTGCTGCTGCGCCTCCCCGTGCTGGGCGACGTGATCCGCAAGGCGGCGGTGTCGCGCTTCACGCGCACCCTCAGCACCCTGATCTCCTCGGGCGTCTCGATCCTCGACGGCCTCGAGATCACGGCGCGCACGGCGGGGAATATGGTGATCCACAACGCCGTGATGGAGTCGCGGGCCTCGATCGCGGGCGGCGAGACGATCGCCGCGCCGCTGCAGAAGTCCGCCGTGTTTCCGCCCATGGTGATCTCGATGATCGCGGTGGGCGAGCAGACGGGTGGGCTCGACGAGATGCTGTCGAAGATCGCCGACTTCTACGACGACGAGGTGGACGCGGCCGTGAGCGCGCTGCTCTCCCTGATGGAGCCCATCATGATCGTGGTGCTGGGCGTGATCGTCGGCGGCATGGTGGTCGCGATGTACCTCCCGATCTTCGACATGGTCAACGCGGTACAGTGAGACGGGCGGACGGAGGGACAGCCGGACGGGCGGACGGGTCGAGGTCTCCACCGTCCGCCTGTCCGCCCGTCGCTCCGTCCGCCCGGTCCCGCCCGTCCCCCCCCCACCTGTCTCTTTATGCGGCATTTGTAGCGCGCCGCGGCCACAATTTCGCTAGGTCGGCGCCACGAAGTCACGATGAGACGCGGGGATACAACACGGCCCGGATGTTGCGCTCACGTGCGCAAGGCCGCGGCCGAGTCCTCGGAACCTGTGCGGGGACGGACGCGGCCGATCGAGCTGCGCGGAGGCAGACCCCGATGGACGCGACGTCCCCCTCTCCCTCTCCCGCCCCGGTCGTCGCCGAGGTCTACGAGCTGATCGCCTGGCAGTTTCCCCATGAGGCGCAGGCGGCCGCACTGCGCGCGCTCGCCGACGGTCTGGTCAACGTGCAAGTCGTGCAGCGGCGGGCTGCTGGTCGGAAGACGTGGGGCTTCAGGTTTCAGCTTCCGCCCTACGGCAAGGTATGGGTCGTTCTGGATGAGGCCGGCCGCTGGCTCAGCGAAGAGCGCGCGCCGTCGCCGGCAGCCGCCCTGACGATCTACCATGCAACCGGCGGCAGTGGCGGCACGCATGCCGTCCGCCAGGGCGCGGATCCCGCGGGAGCGTCGGTCTCCTGAAGCGGTAGGGGCTCTTCTGATGGAACCACAGGGTCCCGTACTGCAGTCGTCAGACCAGCCACAAGCCTCAAGCCGCAAGCGGTTTCCGGTCAACAGCCGCCAGTGACGCAAGACTGGTGTCTTGCGGCTGAGAGCCGCTTGCGGCTTGAGCCTTGCGGCTGCTCTGTAGCCTGATCGCCTGCCTGCTGTCGACCCACCGGCGCCCCACGGTCCGTTGACTCGGCGACCCCGCCGAGCACACCTTCTCCTACCGTGGACGCCACGTACCGCGCTGACCTGCGCGAGCTGAACGAATTGAACTTCGCGCGTTTCGACGCGAAGCTCGGGGAGCGGCTCGCGGAGCTCGATGCAAAGTGGGGCACGCGGTGGAGCGCGCTCGACTCGAAGCTCGAGCAGCGCCTGGCGGAGCTCCGGAGCGAGATGGAAGCCCGGTTCGCCCGCGCCGACGCCAAGCTCGAGCAGCGCATCATGGAGCTCCGGAGCGAGATGCGGACCGGGCTCGCCCAGGCGAGCACCGAGCTACACGAGGTCCGAGCGGATATCCTCAAGTGGATGTTCGGCTTCTGGGCCCCGACGGCCCTGGCCGTGGTCGGCACCGGCCTTGGAGTGCTTAACCTGCTGCTCCGCCGCTAAGGAGCAAGACTGGCGGCTGGCCGCTGAGGACCGCTTGCGGCTTGAGCCTTGCGGCTGATCTGTAGCCTGATCGCCTGCCTGCTGTCGACTCTTCAACGTAGCGTCATGGCGTCGTGTAACGCCTGCGCGCATCCGCCGCTCCCCCGGGCGCCGGCAGCTCGGTCCACTGCCGAGGAAACCGCGGCAGGAACTTCACGTGCCGGTTCACTACCGCCTGGACCCGCCTCCACCAGCATGTGACCGACTGAGCCGACCGCCCTACGCTCACGACCGCGAAAGGGATCGAATCCGCGATCACCGACCGCAGGTCGGGCTCGCTGAGGGAGCAAAGGTCTTCGGGCGTCTTCACGCCGAAGCTCGAGTCCGGACCGGTCCAGGGGTG
>QHVD01000156.1 GCA_003222235.1 Gemmatimonadota bacterium
GCTTCCCTGAAGGCACAGGACCACCTCCCGGTCCAGGCCGGCGGCCAGCAGGCTCAACCGCCGGACAAGCGACGCCGTGATCACGAGGCGCCTCGTCGGCTGGGAGTTGAGGATCGCCGAGTCGATTGGCGTGAGCGCCGCCTGACTGGGGGCCGGGACGGAGTGGACGGACAGCGCGCCGATAAGGAAGCCCGTGCAGAGTCGTCGCATGGACACTACAGTAGCAAGGGCGGCAAAGGCGGCAAAGGCGGCAGAGTGTGCTCCCCGCTCTTGCACTTTGCCAGACCACTCCCAATACTTAGGTCCCTTTGCGCCCACTGGGATAGCTCAGCACGGTAGTAACTCGTTTTGGTTGAAGCTGTTAGCGCAAACTGGCCTACGGCCTGCGTCTGACGGCTGTCTCGGAGGGAGCGCGATGGTGAAGTGGCCGGGCGGTAATTTCCCGGGCTCG
>QHVD01000157.1 GCA_003222235.1 Gemmatimonadota bacterium
GTCGCTGACGGGGTTCTGGGCCTGGAGCCGGACGGCCACCGGCGGCAGGGCGCACAGGATGACGAAGATGCTACCGAGCGTCGCTTTCATATCGATGTTCTCCCGCAAGGGACATTGGGACGCCCCATTCTGCACCGCGACTGGGCTTGCGTCCAGGCCGGCGCCAGAAGGCAGGAACGGCGTGCAAAGGAGGCGTGGGCTTGGCTCACTTCCACGCCTCGTTTCCACGTCTCTTATCCACGTCTTTTTTCCACGCCTCCTTTCCACGCTGTTTTAGATTACGTCACCTCCGAAAGGCTATGTATGCGATCGGTTGTCAGGGCAGTTCTCCTCTGCGCCTCCGTCGCCTCCGTCGCTCCCCTGTCCCTCGCGGTCGCGCAGAGCAATGAAGAGCGCGTCGCGAACGATGTCTATGCGCGCACCCACGACTACGACCTCGTGCACCAGCGGATTGAGGTCCGGAGCTTCGACTGGGACTCGACGTCCTTCGACGGTCGCGTCACGACCGCACTCGTCGCGCTGCGGCCGGCGCTCGACTCGGTGATCCTCGACGCCGGCAAGCTGCTCCAGATCGCCCGCGTGGCGGACGCGCGCGGCGCGACGCTGCGGTTCGCGGCTCATGGCGACACGCTCGTCATCTATCCCGCGCAGCCCCTCGCGTTCCGCGACACGCTGCGCTTCACGATCGAATACCACGCCCGCATCGAGAACGGCCGTGGCCTCACGTTCATCACGCCGGAAGGCCGTGCGCACCGGCCGCAGCAGATCTGGAGTCAGGGGGAGGACCACGACAACCACCTCTGGTTCCCGACCTACGACTTCCCGAACGACAAGATGACCTGGGAGCTCCTGGCGACCGTCCCGGCCGAGTACGCGGTTGTGTCGAACGGCCGACTGGTGTCGGACCGGAGCGGTCCCGGCGGCATTCACACCGTGGCGTGGCGCCAGGACCAGCCCAGCGCCACGTATCTCGTGTCGCTGATCGTCGCCCCGCTGGTCCGGCTCAGCGACGCCTGGCGGCGCATTCCCGTGGACTATTACGTCTACCGCTCGGACAGCGCCCGGGCCGGCCGCCTGTTCCGCGTCACCCCCGACATGATCGATGTCTACTCGCGGCTCACGGGACTCAGCTATCCGTGGGCGAAGTACGCCCAGACGACGGTGGCGGACTTCTTCGGGGGCATGGAAAACGTCAGCGCCACGACGCTCGTGGACTGGCTCCCGGACGACCGGGCCTATCTGGACCGCCCCTGGTACCAGTGGATCCTGATCCCGCACGAGCTCTCGCATCAGTGGTTCGGGGACTATGTCACGACCGAGGACTGGGCGAACTTCTGGCTCAACGAAGGGTTCGCCGAGTTCATGCCCGGCCAGTACTGGGGAGCGAAGCTCGGACCCCATGCCGCGGACGATTACTACCTCGACGAGTACCGCCAGTACCTGCAGATCGACGCGCGGCGACGCATGCCGCTCGCGGCCCTGGCCTCGAACAACATCTATCCCAAGGGCGCGCTCGTGCTGCGCATGCTGCTCCGCTATCTCGGGCCGGAGCGGTTCTGGGCCGGGATCAGGCGCTATCTCAGCGATAATGCCTTCGGCAGCGCGACCACCGACGACCTCCGGGAAGCCTTCCTGCGGGCGACGGGCGAAAACCTCGCCTGGTTCTGGGACGAGTGGATGTACAAGGCCGGGCATCCCCGGTTCACCGTCACGACCAAGTACGACAGCCTGGCGCGGAAGCTCACGCTCGCGGTGAAGCAAACCCAGGTGGACTCCGGGCAGGCCGACAGCGCCGGGCTGCGCTACGAGACGCCAAGCGTGTTCCGCATGCCGCTCGCGATCCGGGTCGGGACCGCGAGCGGAGACGTGATACGGCGCGTCGTTCTCGAGGCCCGTGACCAGATGATCGAGATTCCGGGCCTCCCGGGCGCGCCGACGATGGTGGTGTTCGACGACGGCAACGCCGTCCTCAAGGAGCTGACGTTCGAGCAGCCCACGGCCTGGCTCGCGACCGAGCTGCGCCGCGACGCCGATTTATGGAACCGCCAGTGGGTGATCGAGCAGTTGGGGAAGCGCGCGGACGACACCGCCGCGGCGGCGGCGCTCGCCTGGGCCGCGACGTCGGCGGACTACTTTCTCACGCGGGCCGGCGCCGCCGAGGCGCTGGGGCAGTTCCCGGCTGGACTGGCGCAGGCACCGCTGGAAGCCGCGCTGCGGGACACCTCGGCGCAGGTCCGGCGTGCCGCCGTCAGTTCCCTGGGCGAAGTCGCGGGGCAGCGGGCGGTCGAGCTCGCGCGCGCGACGTTCCGCGACGACTCGAGCTACGAGGTGCGCGCGGCGGCGCTGCTGGCGCTGGTGAGCGCGGACTCCACCGCGGCCCGGCAGGCGATCAGCTGGGGTCTCGAGACGCCGTCCTACCAGGACGTGATCCGCGACGCGGCGCTGCGTATGGTCGCCCAGACGGGCGACACCACCTGGTTCGCGCAGCTCGAGGCCATGGCCGGTGCCGAGCGGCTGCCGCTGCACGTGCTGGGCGCTCTCGCGAACCGCGGCAGCGCGACGGCGCTGCACTTGCTCGTCGCGCACCTCGACGACAACCGCCGCTACGTGCGGCGCTGGGCGCTGGAAGCGTTCCGCTTCACCGTCCACCCCGACCTCGCGCGCGAGGCGCTCACGCCCGTCGCCGATCGGCTCAAGTACGCGGAGACGCGCAGGGCCGTGGCGGACGCACTGGAGCAGCTCAAGAAGCACGAGCCCGGCTCGTAACCCCGCCGCCGGCCCAGTACCGGCGCAAGAAGTACACCGGCAGCCCCGCGAGAATCAGCGCCGCGCCCACGCCGGCGTCGAGCGGCTGCTGGAACGCCGTGTTCGCCACGAGCCAGAGCGAGAACGCGATGAAGATCACCGGCGTCACCGGGCAGCCCCAGGCGCGGTAGGGACGCGGGAGATCCGGCGCCCGCCGGCGCAAGAGCAGGACCGCCCCGCACGACATCGCGTAGAACACGAACTCCGCCAGGACCACGTAGGTGAACAGCCGGTTGTAGGTGTTCTTCCACGACGGCTCCGTCGAGATCCACGTGAGCGCGATGGCAACGACCCCCTGTGCCACGAGCGACGGGACGGGCGTCACGAACCGCGGGTGGACGCCCGCCAGCCACCGCGGCAGCAGCCCATCCCGCGCCATGGCGTAGGGGATGCGGGCGGCCGTTAGCACGATGCCGTTGTTCGAGCCGAGCGTGGCGATCATGATCGCCACCGCGACGAGGGCCGCGCCCGCGCGCCCGAGTGTCACCTGCGCCGCATCGGAGGCGACAAGCGACGACGCGGCGACCTTGGCCGGCGAGAGCACATAGGCGAACGACGCGGAGGCCAGGCAGTACAAAACGATCGCAACGACCGTCGCCAGCAGGATCGACCGTGGCAGGTTGCGCTCGGGGTCGGTCACCTCGCCCCCGACGTACGTGATCTCGATCCAGCCGTCGTATGCCCAGAGCACCGCCACCAGGGCCACGCCCAAGGGGGCGATCTGATCTGCGAACGGGGCGTCGGACCAGATCGGCGCGAAGTTCGCAACGCTGCCCCCGGGCAGCGCGACCGCGATCGCGATGAGCGCCCCGAGGAG
>QHVD01000282.1 GCA_003222235.1 Gemmatimonadota bacterium
CGCGCAGGGCGCCCCGCGCGGCCAGCGTCACGAACGCTCCCCGTCTCAGGCCGGCCCCGGCCACGTGGGGCAGGGGCGGCAGCGCCCGCCCCGCGAGGTGCGCCTCAAGCGTCTCGCGCGCGAGCCGCAGCAGCGCGGCCCGGTCCGACGTGGTGAGGTCAGGGTCCTCGATGGTACGGCTCCCCGCGACGGATGGTGTACGCGCGGTACAGCTGCTCGTACACGATCACCCGCGCCAGCTCGTGCGGGAAAGTCAGCGCGGACAGACTCCAGGCCACCTCCGCCCGGTCGAGCACCGGCAGAGGGAGCCCGTCGGCGCCGCCGATCGCCAGGGCCACGTCGCGGCCGTCCCTCTCCCATTGCGCCGTCCGGTCCGCGAGCTGTGCGGATGTCCACGGCTCCCCCCGCTCCCAGAGCGCGACGAGGCGGGAGCCCTCGGAGATCGCCTCGAGGATTCGCGCCTCGTCCTTTACTTCCCGCTCCTCGACCCGCGTGTAGCGCTGCACCCGCCGGAGGTAGTCGTCACAGGCCGCGCGGAGCGCCGCATCCCTGATGCGGCCCACCGCGACGACCCGGTAGCGCATCAGGCATACATCCCACGCAGCCGGTGCATCCCCGCGACGCGGTCGACCGCAATCATGTACGACGCGATGCGCGGGCTGACCTTATGCCGCTCCGCCCACGTCATCACGTCGCTGAACGACCGCACCATGATGCTCTCGAGCCGCTTGTTCACCGTTTCCTCGTCCCAGAAATAGCCGCCGCGGTCCTGCACCCACTCGAAGTAGCTCACCGTGACCCCTCCTGCGTTCGCGAGGATGTCCGGGATCACGAGGATGCTGTTCTTGTCGAGGATCTCGTCGGCCGCCGCCGTGGTGGGGCCGTTCGCGCCTTCGCAGATGACCTTGGCTTTGATTTGGGGAGCGTTCTTGCGGGTGATGACGTTTTCGGTCGCCGCGGGAACCAGGACGTCGCAGTCACAGATCAGCAGCTGCTGGTTGGTGATCGGTTCGGCCTTGGGGTAGCCCGCGAGGCGGTGATGCTCCTGCACCCAGCGCTGGACGTCCGCCACGTCAAGTCCGCTGGGGTTGGTCAGTCCGCCCGACTTGTCCGACACGGCTACGATCAGCCCGCCTTCCCTGGCCATGAACTCCGCGGCCACCGAGCCGACGTTGCCGAATCCCTGCACGGCGACGCGCGCTCCCTTGAGGGACCTCCCCATCCGGGCCAGCGCCTCGCGCGTCACGATCATACAGCCCCGCCCCGTCGCCTCGCGCCGGCCGAGCGAGCCGCCCATCTCTACGGGCTTGCCGGTCACCACCGCGGTGACCGTGTGGCGCTTGTGCATGGAATACGTGTCCATGATCCACGCCATCACGCGCTCGTTGGTGTTGACGTCCGGCGCCGGGACGTCGGAGTCGGGGCCCAGCGTCTCGATGATGCTCGCCGTGTAGCGACGGGTCACCCGCTCGAGCTCGCCCATCGACATGGCCGCGGGGTCGCACACCACGCCCCCCTTGGACCCGCCGAACGGGATGTTCACCAGCGCGCATTTCCACGTCATCCAGGCGGCGAGCGCCTTGACCTCTTCCAGCGTCACGTTCAGGTCGAAGCGGATGCCCCCCTTCGCGGGCCCGCGCGAGGTGTTGTACAAGACCCGGTAACCGGTATAGACCTCCACCTCGCCGTTGTCACGGACGATGGGCACCGACACGATGATCTGTTTTTCGGGGTTGCGCAGGACCTTGTAGAGGCCCCGATCCAGGTTGAGGAGCTGCGCCGCGTGGTCGAAGCGCTCCATCATCGCTTCGAACGGGTTCTGCTCCGCGAGAAAGGTGTCTTTGTCCGGCCGGATGATTCCGGGGCGCGGCTGAGGCATGATCGCAGGTTCGCTCATGACGTTCTGGTTCGCATCTCTCCCTGACCGGTCTGGTTCGACCCCACGCTCAGCGCGCGACTCGGGCGAGGACGGCGTCCAGCGCCTGCTCGAGCGCCGCGCCGTTCCGCTCCCACCGCACGGCAAGCCCCGCGATCAGTGGCTCGGGGGCGTCCCCGGGCCACCGGCCACGGAGCTTCACGGCGTCCTTTTCGGTGATTACAACATAATCGGCGCGGGCCGCGCCCCGCACGAGCCGGGCCAGGTCGTCATCGGCGTAGCGGTGATGGTCCTGGTACGCCAGGAGCTGTACGTCGGCTCCGGTCGCTCGCAGCTGCACCGCCAGGCTTTCCGGGTCGGCGATCCCCGCCGCGGCGAGGACGCGCCGGCCGGCGAGCCGGTCCAGCCCGTGCCGCGTTCCAGACTGCATCCCCTCCAGGCAGTCCAGGGTGAGACCCGCCACGCACACCGGAGTCCGGGGCCGGCGCTCCGCGAGCCGGCGCGCGAGCGCGTCGGCCGCCTCCCGCGAGGCGCTCTTGCGCGTCACCACGATCGCGTCCGCCCGCTCGAGGGCGTCCCACCCCTCTCGCCAGGGTCCCGCCGGAAGCAGCCACCGGGAGCTCTCCGCGCTCTCCGCGCTCACGACCGCGATGTTCAGGTCGCGGGCAACCGACAGTAGCTGGAAGGCGTCGTCCAGGACGAGCACCTCGGCGCCCTGGGCAAGCGCCCGCGCCGCGCCGGCCACGCGATCCGGGTCCGCCACGACGACCGCTTCCGGCACCAGATGCCGATGCACGAGCGCTTCGTCTCCGCCAACCCCGCGTAACAGGATGCCGGGCCGGCGGCCGCGGGCCACGTAGTAGCGCGCGATCCACGCGGCGAGGGGCGTCTTCCCGGTGCCGCCCACCGACAGGTTCCCGACGGCGACCGCAGGACGCGGCAGGCGGCGAACCGGACGCAGCGCCCGGCGGTAGACCGCCGCGCGCAGCCGCATGACCGCTGCATACAGCAGGGCGGCGGGCGCTAGAACGAGCCGCACGACCTGCCCACCCCCATCGCGTCGCCACAACCAGCGCGCGAGCCGGTGGACCGAATTCCCGCCCGCCACGCTCATGCTTCGTGCGTGACCTGCCGCAGGGCCCGATCCGCATCTGCGAGGCCGCGACGCAGCCCATCCTTGCCGCACCCCACTTCGAACGGCGCGCTGTAGGCGACCTCGACCCGGGCGAACGGCTTCGGAATGCAGAAGCGGTCCCAGGACGAGACCCACCACGCGCGGCGCGCGCGCGCGCCGACCGCAATGACGAGCGCGCCCGCGTGCTGCGCCGCGGCGAGCGCGCCGGGCTTCACCTGCTCGGCCGGGCCGAGCGGTCCATCGGGCGTGAGGGCGACCTCGGCCCCTCCCCCGGCGTGCAGGTGGCGCACCAGCCCCAGCAGGCCGACCTCGCCCCCTCCACCTCTCCCCCCGACCCCTCGCCCCCGCTTGCTCGATCCCCGCACCACGCGGTACCCCCAGCGCTCGGATAGCTCCGCGAGATATCCCCCATCTCGGTGGCGGCTGATCAGCAGCGCCACCCCCTCACCGCGCCGGTGATAGAGGAGCGGGAGGATCCTGCTGTGCCACAGGACGTACACGATCGGACGGCGACGCTCCCGGGCCGCTTCCACGTGCTCCCACCCGCGCACACGATAGCGCCACGTGGCGGCGAGCAGGCGCACGAGCGCGACGCCCACCGGCGGGAGCCACGGCTCCGCCCAGCGGGGGGGGAGCTTCACCCCACCAGCTCCGCCGCGAGCGCCGCGACCCGCTCGGCCGCGCCGGGCGGACCCAGCCGCTCTCGCACCAGCGCCAGACCCTCTCGCTGCCGGCGCGCAGCCTCGCTTTCGGAATCGAGCAACGGCAGCACCGCCTCGGCGAGCGCGCGTGGAGTCGCCGCGCCCTGCAGAAACTCGGGGGACACTTCGCGCCCCGCGATCAGGTTCACGAGTCCCACGTACGGGACGCGGAGCAGCCGGATCGCCAGGGCAAAGGAAACGGGGTTCAACCGGTACGCGATCACCATGGGGAGATCGGCGAGCGCCGCCTCGAGCGTGGTCGTGCCCGACTTGCACAGCCCGGCGTCGGCGGCCGCGAACACCGGCAACGGATCCCCCAGGTGGATTCGAAAGCTCCCCGGGGCGTGGTATTGGGCATGGCGCGCTCCCGCTACGACCACCTGCGTGTTCGGCCGCTCCGCCAGGGCGGCCAGCCCCGCGTCGCGGAAGGGCGGCCACAGCCGCCTCACCTCCTGGGCGCGGCTCCCCGGGAACAGGCCCAGCACCGGGCGGGCGGGATCGAGCCCGAGCGCCCGCCGCGCCGCAGCTCGGGAGGGCGGCGGTGGCCGATCGCGCAGTGGGTGCCCGACGAACGTGGCCGGAACGCCGCGCGCGCCGAAGAACTCCGCTTCGAACGGGAGGATCACCGCGAGCCTCCGCACCACGGCCAGCTTACCCACCCGTCCGCCGCCCCACGCCCACATTTGCGGGGCGATGTAGTAGAGGACCGGGATCCCCAACGCGTGGGCGGCGGCCGCCGCCCGCAGGTGGTAGCCGGGGTAATCGACCAGGATCGCCAGGTCATAGCGGTTCACCCGGAAGGCCGCCCGCACCCGCGCCAGGAGCCGGTAGTGGGCGGGGATCTTCCCCACCGCCTCGACGAAGCCGACCACCGAAAACGGCTCCATGCGGTCGAGGATGGCGGCGCCCGCCGCCTCGAGCTCGGGCCCGCCGAACGCCTCCACGGTCGCGGCGGGGAGGAGCCGCTTGAGCGCCGTCACCACGGCCGCGGCGTGCGCGTCCCCTGACGGCTCACCCGCCGAGACGTAGATACGGGGGCCGTGAGCCGCGAGGCTCACGGCCGCGCGGCGGCGAGCGGCGAGGCCTGGATGGCGTCGACGACGCGGCAGGCCAGCGTCAGGGCCAGGGCCCCGGCGGAGCCCGAAACCACGACCTCCTCTTCCCCGCGCACGGCACGCACGAAGCTCTCGAGCTCGAGGCGCAGGGGCTCCGCCTCAGGCGCCTCCAGCCGCACGTGCTCCACGATTTGCTCGAGCCGCGTGGCGCCCAGCGTCTGCCAGCCAGGCCTGAGCCGGTAGAAGTCGCCCGTCCCCTGCGCCAGGTCGAGCGAGAAGTAGCCGCTCGACTGGAACATCCGCAGCTTGCGGGAGCGGTCGCGCGAGACACGGCTGGCCGTGAGGTTGGCGATCGCGCCGTTCGCGAACTCGAGCCGCGCATTGGCGATGTCCACATGGGGGCTGAGGAGCGGTACGCCCGTCGCCCGCACGTCGGCGACCTCGGCGCGCACCAGCTCCAGCACCAGGTCGAGATCGTGGATCATCAGGTCGAGGATCACGGCGACGTCGGTGCCCCGCGCCTGGAACGGCGCCAGCCGGTCGATCTGGAGGAAGCGGGGCTCGTCGAGATAGGGCGCCGCCGCCCGCACCGCCCGGTTGAACCGCTCCACGTGGCCCACCTGGAGCACGACGCCCTGCTCCGCGGCCGCCCGCACGAGCTGCTCCGCGCCCGCCACCGAGTCGGCGACCGGCTTTTCCACCAGGAGCGCGATACCGCGCTCGAGCACCGCCAGCCCGACCGCCGCGTGCGCCGGCGTCGGCACCGCGACCGTGGCCGCGTCCACCCGGTCGAGCAGCGCGGCGAGCGACGGGTGGGCCGTCGTCTCGAGCTGCCCCGCCACGTGCGCCGCCCGGGTCGGGTTGATGTCGTAGATGCCGGCGAACTCCACGCCCGGCATGCGCCGGAGCACGCGCGCGTGGTGGAACCCCAGCGCCCCGGTGCCGACGACGCCCACCCGCAGTGGCCCGCCCCCCACCTCCCCCCTCACACCAGGACCCCGCGCGGGGACCCTTCGACGAACTTGAGAAAGTTCTCGACCTCCGGGATCTGCGCCAGCTCGGCTCGGGCCCTGGCGATCCCCTGGCTCACCGTCATATCCGAGTTGAAGAGGAGCCGGTAGGCGCGCTTCAGCGCGAGCTTCACGTCCGGCGTGAAGCCCGCGCGCTGCAGCCCCACCGAGTTCAGCCCGTAGAGGTGGACCGGGTTGCCCACCGCCTTCGTGTACGGGGGCACGTCCTGGTTCACCCGCGAGCCGCCGCCCACGAACGCAAACGCGCCGATCCGCACGAACTGGTGGATGGGGACCAGGCCGCTGATGACGGCGCGGTCCTCAATGGTCACGTGTCCCGCCATCTGCACCG
Organism: Gemmatimonadota bacterium; assembly: GCA_003222235.1. Classification (GTDB taxonomy): domain Bacteria; phylum Gemmatimonadota; class Gemmatimonadetes; order Gemmatimonadales; family GWC2-71-9; genus AG12. The sequence goes on from QHVD01000282.1 coordinate 6,130, forward strand.
CGTTGGCGATGATCACGTCGTTCCCCACCACGCAGTCGTGGGCGACGTGCACGTACGACATCAGGAACGAGCGCTGCCCCACCGACGTCTTTCCCGTCGCCGTGGTGCCGCGGTTGATGGTGCAGTACTCGCGGATGACCGTCGCGTCGCCGACTTCGACCCAGGTGTCCTCGCCCCGGTATTTCAGGTCCTGCGGGTCGTTGCCGATCACCGTGCCGTAGCCCACCTTGACGCCCGTACCGAGCTTGACGTTCCGCTCGAGCACCACGTGGGCGGCGATGTGGCAGCGGTCTCCGACCGTGACCCGCGGCCCGATGATCGAATACGGGCCGACCGTCACGCCCTCTCGGATGTCCGCGGCGGGGTCCACCAGCGCCGTCCGGTGGATCACTTGTCCGTCACCATGGCCATCATCTCCGCTTCGGCGACCACCTGCCCGTCCACGTACCCCACCCCCTTCATCCTGCAGGTCTTCCCGCGGAACTGGAGCATCTCCAGCTCGAAGCGGATCTGGTCGCCGGGCACCACCGGCCGGCGGAACTTCACGTTGTCGAGCGACATGAAATACACGACCTTGTCCTCGACGTTCTGCCCCTCGAAATGGCTCATCAGGAGCATCCCGCCCACCTGCGCCATCGCCTCGATGATCAGCACCCCGGGCATGATGGGGTGTCCCGGGAAGTGCCCCTGGAAGAACGGCTCGTTGATCGTGACGTTCTTGATGCCGACGATCCGCTCCTGGCCTTCGACCTCGACGATCCGGTCCACCAGCAGGAGGGGATAACGGTGCGGCAGCACGTCCATGATCCGGCCGATGTCCATGGCGGGCGGCGCGGTGCGCTGCGCAGCGCGCGCCAGGGCGCGGGCGAGCGCGATGTTCCCGCCGTGGCTCGGCCGTTCGGCCACGATGTGCGCCCGGATGCGCGCCCCGGTGAGCGCCAGGTCGCCGACGATGTCCGCCGCCTTGTGACGCACGAACTCGTCCGGCCAGCGCAGCTTGCCCCCGTCGGCGAGGCCCCGCTCGTCCAACACGATGGCGCTCGCGGTGGACGCACCCTTGATGAGTCCCTTCGCCTTGAGCGCCTCGACCTCGCTCGCAAACCCGAACGTGCGGGCCGGGGCGAGCTCCCGGGCGAAGGTTTGCGACGTGACGGTGTAACTCCCCGACTGCCGCCCGATCAGCGGGTGCGGCCACTCGATCGTGACCGTGAGCCGGAGCGCCTTCGCGGGCGCGACCACGTATTCAGCGTCGCCCTCCGTCACGCGGAACGGCGCCCGCACCGTGAGCAGCACGGGCTCGCCACCCGTCTCCACGGGCTCCGCCTCGGCGAGGGCGTCGAAGTACGGCTGGAAGCTCCCGTCGAGGATGGGCGGCTCGGGCCCGGTGAGCTCGATCACGAGGTCGTCGATCTCATGGGCCGCGATGGCCGCGAGCAGATGCTCGACGGTGTGAATCGTCGTCTCGCCCTTCCCGATCGCCGTACGGCGCTCGACCGCCTCGACCTCCGTAAGCCGCGCCGGGATTTCGGGCCTGCCGGGCAGGTCGGTGCGGCGGAACACGATCCCCTGCCCCGGCGGCGCCGGCAGGAATGTCGCCTCCGTGCGCGCGCCGGTGTGCAGCCCCGTGCCGGACACCGAAACCTTGCGGCGGATGGAGCGTCTAGCGGTCGGACTCACGGCTCCGCTGCACGAGCGCCTCGAGGTCGTCGACGATCTTCGCCAGGCGATACAGAGCGCCCTGGGCGCGGAGAAACTCCCGGTGGCTGCGCGCCGGGTAGCCGGACACGGTCGCCCCCGGCTCGATGTCGCCGATCACGCCGCCCTGCACGGTCACGCGGGCGCCCCGTCCGATGGTGACGTGGTCGGCGAGGCCCGCCTGGCCCGCGAGGAAGACGTCGTCCTCGACGTGCGTGCTCCCGGCGATCCCCGCCTGACCGGCGATCAGGCAGCGCGCGCCGATGCGGCAGTTGTGGCCGATCTGCACGAGGTTGTCGATCTTCGTGCCGGCGCCGATCACCGTGTCGTCCACGCTGCCGCGGTCGACCGTCGTGTTGGCGCCGATCTCCACGTCGTCCCCGATGATGCAGCGACCGACCTGCGGGATCTTGCGGGGCAACTCGCCCCCCCCTCCCTGGCCGGGGATGTAGCCGAACCCGTCGCTCCCCAGACGCGCGCCGGCGTGCAGGATCACGCGGCTGCCGACGATCGTGCCGCTGTAGCACACGACCTGCGGGTACAACCGCACGTCATCCCCCACCTCCACCCCGTCGCCGAGCACGCACCCCGCGCCGATGCGAACGTTCTTGCCGAGGCGCGTCTCGCGCCCCACCACGGCGTAGGGCCCGATCGCCACCGGCTCTCGCCAGGTTGTGCCGCGGCCGACGATCGCCGTCGGGTGCACGCCCGGTTCCCACGCGGGCTCGGGGTACAGCACGGGGATGACGGACAGCAAGGCGACGTGTGGGTCCCGCACGACCACTCGGCACGGCGGCCCTTCCACCACCTCTGCCGACAGGTCCGGCTTGCAGAGCACGATGCCGGCCCTAGAGTGTTGAAAGTACGGGAGATAGCGCCTGCCGGCAAGAAAGGACAGATCGTCCGGCCCGGCGCGGTCGAGCGGTGCGATGCCGCTCACCGCTACGTCGCCCGAGCCGATCAGTTGACCGCGCGTGAGCGTCGCGACTTCCGCCGCGGAGAGCCGGGGCGCGAGTCGCGTCCCCGCGCTAGGCACGCGTGTTCACGGGGCGCGCGGCGCTACTGCGACTGTTTCAGCCGCTCGAGCACCTTGCTGGTGACGTCGAGCGCCGGATCGGCCGCCACGATGTTGCTCCCGGGCGCATCGGCGTCGAAGATCACGGCGTAGTTGGCTTCGGCGCGGAGCCCCTGGATCACGGCATTCACGCGGGCCTGGATCGGCTGCAGCAGCTCCGTCTCGCGCTGTTGGGCGCGGGTCTGCAGCTCGTTCGAGCGCTGCTCGAAGCGCTGCTGCAGCTGCTGCAGGTCCCGCTGCTTGACCTGCTTGGCCGCGGGCGACAGCGCGATCGACTGCTGGTCGAACGCGCGCACGGCCGAGTCGAGCTGCTGTTGCAGCTTCTGCACCTCGTCCCGGAAGCCCTGCACCTCCTTCTGGAACGTGGACTCGGCGGCGGCGTAGCCCGGCGTCTGTTGCAGGATCTGCCGGGAGCTGATGAACCCGATCTTGAACGCCGGCTGCGCCACAGGCTGCGCCGCCGGCCGCGCCGCCGCTGTCTGCGCCGCCGCCGGCGCGGCGGCGAGCAGGCCGAGCCACGCCCACACCGTCGATACCCACGCCACCACTGCACGCCTCATGACCGTCTCCCCAGAGGATTTTCCGGTGCCGGTGACCCCACGTACCCGAAGCGATGCGCGATCAGAAGAAGTTGCCGAGCTTGAAGTGTAATTTCCACCCGGGCGCCGGCCGGCCGAGCAGGTCCGTCTTGTCGAAACCGTAGGCCCAGTCGATGCCGATCGGTCCGAGGGGCGAAATGATGCTCAGGCCGATGCCCGCGCCCCGGAACAGGCGGGTCGGGTTGAACTGCCGCGCCTGCGCCCACACGTTGCCGGCGTCGACGAACGTGCTCACGTAGAACATCTGGGACAGCCGCGCCCCGATCTCCCCCGTCATCGCGACGTACGCCTTTCCGAACGCATCCGAGCGCGCCTGACCGTTGGTCGCCCGCGGGTCGTATCCGTGCGGCGTGACCGAGAACTCGTCGTAGCCGCGCAGCGGGATGCCGTACTGGGTGCCGCCCATCGTGAACAGCTGGTCGAAGAACGGCGAATTGCCGAACACGAGCCCCGACCGGGTCGAAAAGCCCATCACGAACTTGACCGGCGACGCGCTGGCGCGCCCGCCGAGCTGGCCGAGCGGCGCGTACCAGCGACCCTCGAGGTCCAGCCGCTGGAAGTCGCCGGTGCCGCCCAGCGGCCCGCCGCTCTGCGAGATGCCGATGGAGTGCATGGTGCCCGCGGTGGGGAACGGCAGGTCGATGCGGGTGTCGCGCAGCATGGACACGCCGAACGTCGAGCGCACGCAGTCGTTGCAGCTCAGGCTGGCGACGCCCGCGCTCGCGCCCGTGAAGGTCTGGTCGTCCAGCGCGTAGGAGACGAACAGCCGCGTGTACCGGTCGTTGAAGACCGGGAAGCCGAGCTGGATGTTGCCGCCGCGCCGCTTCACCTGGCCGAGATCGGCGATGGTGTAGCGCAGCCGGGTGTTGTGCACGCCGACCGTCAGCGAGACCCGGGAGTCGCGGAACGCGGGATCGGTGTAGGACACGTCGAAGTCGTTGATGTTTTTGCCGAACTGCCACTGAAAGCGGCCGCGCTTGCCCAGCCCGAAGAGGTTCGGCTCGTCCAGCCCGAGAAAGCCGCCCACCCCCGTCCCCTGTCCCACCGACGCGCCGAAGTTGATGTTCCCGGTGCGCTTCTCGCTCACGCGGAAGATGACGTCCACGTCGCCCTGGTCGTTGGCGGGGCGCGTGTCGGGGAACGGCAGCGGCTGCTGGAAGAACCCCAGGTTCGAGACGCTCTGGTAGGAGCGGATCAGCGCGTCCTGGCGGAACACGTCGCCGGGGAGCAGCACGATCGCTTCGCGGATGACCCGCTCGTGCGTGACGTCGTTCCCGGTGATCTCCACCTTGTTGACGATCGCGGGCTGGCCCTCGCTGATCACCCAGCGGAGGTCCACGACCGGCTGGCCGTCCGGCCCGGTCCGCCGGATGACCTCCGGACGCGCGTTCATGTAGATGTAGCCGTTGTTGTAATACAGCGTCTGGAGCTTCTGCGTCGCGTCCTTCCACTTCTCCTCGTTGAAGTAGGCGGGGCCGTGCTCGGCGCCGCCGAGACCCAGGAACCCGGTGCGGGTCTCGCCCCGGAAGGGGGACAGCCCCTCCAGGTCCTCGGTGGAGAAGCGCCGGTTGCCGACGATCTCGAAGGTGCCGACGCGGTGCGGCTCCCCCTCGCTCACCCGCACGACGAGGGTCGCCTTGCCGGTTGTGTCGTTGACGAGCAGCGTGTCGCCCAGCACCTGGAAGTCCACGTAGCCACGGTCCCCGTAGGATTTCGGCAGGCGCTCTTGCAGATCGGCGCGCAGCTTCTCGTCGTCGTAGTCGCCGGAGCGGAACCACCAGAAGCCCTCCGGCCGCGTCTTCAGGTGGGCCGCGAGCTCGGCCTCGGAGAAATGGCTGTTCCCCTCGAAGCGCACCTGCGCGATCGCCACGCGCCGCCCTTCGTCCACGTCGAAGATCACCCGTACCCGCGCGGAATCGGCTTCGTACACCTTCACCACCTTGACCTGGGCGAGGTAGTAGCCCTGGGCGCGGTACAGGGAGTCGATGCGGCCGCGGCCGCGGGCCACGGCGGCGGGATCGATGGGCCTCGCTTCGACGAGCTGGACCTTGTCCCTGACGCTGTGCTCCGAGAGGCGACTCACGCCGCGCACCGCCCATTTGACGAGGATCGGGCGCTCGCGCAGGCTGAGGATGAGGAGCGTCTTGCCCTGGGCGGTGTCCTGGGCCACGCGCACGTCGTCGTACTGACCGGTGGCGTAGAGCGCCTGGATGGCGTGCTGCACGTCGCGGTACCCAAGGGGCTTGCCGGGGGCGAGGCCGCTCTGGGTCAGCACCTCGTTGCGGTCCAGCCGCCGCAGCCCGAGGACGACGATGGAATCGGGCGCGACGGGCTGCCCCTGCGCGCGCGCGGCGCGCGGGAAGAGCACGACGGAAGCCAGCGGGAGGACGAGGGGAAGCCGGCGGATCACGCCTTGGAGCCGGAGAGCGCGCGGAACCCCAGGCGTTCCTTGTCCGGGGCCACGTCGACCTCGACCTCGTCGCCCCGCGCGAACTCGCCGACCAGGATCTTCTCCGACAGCGGATCCTCGACGTACTTCTGGATCGCGCGCTTCAGCGGGCGCGCGCCGAAGTGCTCGTCATAGCCGTGGTCCACGAGGAAACTCGTGGCCGCGGGCGTCAACCGGAGCGTGAGCTCCTCGTCGCCTAAGCGCTTCTGGACCTCGCGCAGCAGGATCGCCACGATCTGGGCGATGTGCTCCCGGGAGAGCGGGTGGAACACGATGACGTCGTCGAGCCGGTTCAGGAACTCGGGGTTGAACGTCTTGTTGATCTCCTCCTTCACCTTCTCGGCCATGCGCTCGAACGTCGCCCGGCTGTCCGGCTGCGCGAACCCCAGGGTCTTCCCTTTCACCATGTCGCGCGCGCCCACGTTCGAGGTCATGATCACCACGGTGTTCTTGAAGTCGATCACGCGACCGTAGTTGTCCGTCAGGTGACCCTCGTCGAGCACCTGCAGCAGGATGTTGAACACGTCGGGGTGCGCCTTCTCGATCTCGTCGAGCAAGACCACCGAGTACGGCTTGCGCCGCACGGCCTTGGTGAGGGTGCCCGAGTCCTCGTAGCCGACGTAGCCCGGGGGCGCGCCGATCAGCCGGCTCACGGAGAACTTCTCCATGTATTCGGACATGTCCACGCGGATCAGCGCGGCGGCGTCGGCGAAGAGGAAGCGCGCCAGCGCCCGGGCGAGCTCGGTCTTGCCCACCCCCGTAGGGCCGGAGAACACGAACGACCCGATCGGCCGCTTGGGATCCTTGAGACCGGCCCGACTGCGCCGGATGGCGCGCGAGATGACCGTAATCGCCTCGTCCTGGCCCACGACGAACTGGTGCAGCTCGTCTTCCATCCGCAGCAGCCGCTGCGTCTCCGCCTCCTGGAGCCGCGTCACCGGAATCCCGGTCCAGCGGGACACGATGAAGGCGACGCCCTCCTCGCTGATCGTGGGCCGGTGGACGGCGCGCTCCTTCTCCCACTGCTCCTGCTTGCGCCGGATGTCGGCCTGGAGCTCACGCTCCTGGTCGCGCAGCGCAGCCGCCCGCTCGAAGTTCTGGTCGCGCACCGCCGCTTCCTTGTCGCCGTTGATCTTCTCCAGCTTGTCCTTGAGCGACGCGACCTCGGGCGGAGGCACCTGCGCGGCCAGGCGCGCCCGCGCCCCGGCTTCGTCGATCACGTCGATCGCCTTGTCGGGGAGGAACCGGTCGGTGATGTAGCGCTCCGAGAGCCGCGCCGCCTGCTGGAGGCTCTCGTCGGGGATGATCACCCGGTGGTGCTCCTCGTAGCGCTTGCGCAGCCCCTTCAGGATTTCGATCGTCTCGTCGACCGTCGGCGGATCCACGATCACCGTCTGGAAGCGCCGCTCCAGCGCGCCGTCCTTCTCGATGTACTTCCGGTACTCGTTCAGGGTCGACGCCCCGACGCACTGGAGCTCGCCCCGCGCCAGCGCGGGCTTCAGCATGTTGGAGGCGTCCACCGCCCCCTCGGCGGCGCCGGCGCCCACCAGCGTGTGCAGCTCGTCGATGAAGAGGATGATGTTGCGGTTCTGGGCGATCTCGTTGATGATCGCCTTGAGGCGCTCCTCGAACTGCCCCCGGTACTTCGTGCCCGCGATCGCCGCCGCCATGTCGAGCGCGAGCACGCGGTGGTCCTTCAACGCGTCCGGGCACTGGCCGCTGGCGATGAGCTGCGCCAGCCCCTCGACGATCGCCGTCTTGCCGACGCCGGGCTCGCCGATCAGCACGGGATTGTTCTTCTTGCGGCGCGACAGGATCTCCATCACGCGCTCGATCTCCTTCTGCCGTCCGATCGTGGGATCGAGCTGACCCTCCGCCGCAAGCTGCGTGAGGTCGCGGCAGAAGTGGTCGAGCGCCGGAGCCGCTCGGCGCGGGCCCCGAGGGCATCTCGCTCCCGAGCAGCCGCAGCGTCTCGGCGCGGGCCTGCTCCAGGTTCACGCCCGCATCGGTGAGCACCTGCGCCGCGATGCCCTTCTCCTCGCGCAACAGCCCCAGCAGCAGATGCTCGGTGCCGACGTAGGAGTGGTTCAGCTCGCGCGCCTCGCTCATCGCCAGCTCGAGCACTTTCTTGGCGCGCGAGGTGTACGGGAGGTCGGGGCCGGCGGCCGCCGCCGCTTTCCCCTTCTTCACCGTCTCCTCGATCTTCTGCTGGATCTCCTCGAGATCGACGTTCAGGTTGGTCAGCACGGCCGCCGCCACCCCCTCGCCCTCACGGATCAACCCCAGCAAGATGTGCTCGGTCCCCACATACTCGTGGTGCAGCCGCGCGGCTTCCTCCCGCGCCATCTGCAGAACCTTGCGCACGCGATCCGTGAAGTTGTAGCCGTTCATCTCCCCCCCTGCTTCAAACCGCTTCCGTCTCGAGCGCGCGGCGCACATACGCCGCGCGCACCACCGGCAACTCGGGATCGCCGGGCTGGCAACCCTCGAGCGCCGCAAGGTGCGCGGGCTGGGTGAAGATCAGCAGCTTGTTGAGCGTATACACACTCAAGCGCGGAATCATCTTCAGTCCGACACCCAGCCGCACACCGCTCAACAAGTTCATCGCCTCTTCAAAAGTCAGCTTGCGCGCATGCTTCAGCAAGCCGTAGGCCCGCCACGTCTTGTCGGCGACTTCGTCCGGGGCGGTGCGGAGCAGCACATCCCGCGCTTGCTCTTCGTACTCGATCACCTGCCGCACAATCTTGCCGAGATGATCGATCAGCTCTTCCTCGGACTTGCCCAGGGTCGTCTGGTTGGACAACTGGAAGAAGTTCCCGACGACCTCGCTCCCCTCCCCGTACAGACCGCGGAACGTGAGCCCCACCTGGGCGAGCCCCTGCAACACCTTCCCGATCTCTTTGGTCAAGACGAGACCCGGCAAGTGGATAAGCACACTCGCCCTGAGCCCCGTCCCGGCATTGGTCGGGCATGATGTAAGATACCCAAATTCCGGGTGAAACGCGAAGGGCAAGAGGCGGCCCAGGTCCGCATCTACCATCTCCACTTCGGCATACGCTTCCTCGAGGGCGAATCCCGACCGCATTCCATGCAATCGGAGGTGATCCTCCTCGTTCACCATGACCCCGACCCCTCCCTGGACGAGAAGTGCGGCGCCGGGGCGGGGGCGGGCGTCCCGCTCGAGGCTTGCCAACTCCTTGCTGACCAGGTGGCGCTCGTGCAGGAGCTGGCGGTCCAGCCGCTCGAGCTGGTCGAGCCGGAACGTGACGGCGGCGGCGAGCCGGTCGCTCGCGGCGCTCGCCTCGGACACGCGCTCCAGCACCGCCGTGCGGTCGGTGTCCCGAGCCCGCTGGCTGAACACGTACCCCTGGAGGTTGCGCGCGAGCCGCAGGCGGGTGGAGAGCACGATGTTCCCCTTCGGCCCGGACGCGTCCAGCCACGCAATGCCGCCGTCGGGGAGCAAGGACAGGTCGATCATTCGAGCACCTTGATCCGATCGCGCAGCTCGGCGGCGAGCTCGAAGTTCTCGTTCTCCACGGCCCGGCGGAGCTGCTCCTTCAGATCGAGCAG
>QHVD01000158.1 GCA_003222235.1 Gemmatimonadota bacterium
GTTTAGGCAGCCGTGAGCTGCCGTTCGAAGCGGGCGGGGCTCAAGTAGCCCAGGGTGGAGTGGAGCCGCTGCCCGTTGTACCACGCGATATACTGGCGGAGCGCATCGGTCGCGTCGCTGTGACTCTGCCACTGTGCGTCCGCTACCAGTTCCGTCTTCAGGGTCGCAAAGAAACTTTCCACCACGGCGTTGGCCCAGCAGTTCCCCCGACGACTCATGCCCGCGATGCCGCCATGGGTGGCGAGGAGTCGCTGGTAGCTGCTGCCGGTGTAATGCATGCCGCGATCGGAGTGGTGCAGCAGCCCGGCCGGCGGAGTGCGGTGGGTCAGGGCCTGGCGGAGGGCCGGCAGGGTCAACTCCTGGCCCGGCGTAGCCCCCGTCGCCCACCCAATCACCCGCCGGGACGCGAGATCCAGCACGACCGCCAGATAGAGCCAGCCCTGGGCCGTCCAGCACGCCGTCCCGTCACTGCCCCACCCCCGATTCGGGGCCGCGACCTGGAAGCGGCGGCCGAGCCGATTCGGGGCGGGCGACGTCCCATCCGCCTGCGTCGTGCACCGGTACCGGCGCCGCCGCTTGCCGCGCAGCCCGTCGAGCCGCATCAAGCGCGCGACCCGCTTGCGGCTACAGTGCCACTGCTGGTGGCGCAGCGCGCGCTGCACGCGGGGGCTCCCGTAGCGCTGCCGACTCGCCGCGTGAATCGTCCGAATCGCCACGCGCAGCTGCGTGTCGGTCTGGGCCCGGGCGCTGGGACGCCGGGAGCGCCACGCGTAGTAGCCGGCCCGCGACACCGCGAGCACCCGACACATCAAGACTACCGTGAACGTCCCTGCGTGCCGCCGCATGCAGGCGTACCTCACGGGGACGGATTCGCGAAGTACGCCGTGGCTTTTTTTAGGAAGTCCCGCTCCTGCCGCAGGATCTCCACCTCACGACGCAACCGCCGCAACTCCGCGGCTTCACTCGGGCTCGCCCGCTCAGTCGTCCCCGTCCCATACTGCTTCCGCCACCGCCATAACGACTGTTCGCTGACCTGCAACTCCTCGGCCACCTCACGCAGCGGTCGCCCGGTCTCCTCCAGAAACCGGACGGCCTCCCGCTTATACTGCTCGTCGAACTTTCGTCGGGCCTTCCCCATCGGACACCTCCCGCCCAATTATGGGCTAGGAATCAGGTGTCCACCAAATCGGGGCAGGTCCACGGCAGGCCCCTCTACCATCCTCTACCGCCCTCTACCGTCTTCTACCGCCCTCTCCGGTGATCTCCCCGCTTGTGCTTTCCAAGGCCTCTCCATATACTGCGCGCCTCACATCAAGCACCGGGCTGGCAGGCTCAGGACGTAACCCTTTGCAGATCCGCAACATCGCCATCATCGCCCACGTCGATCACGGCAAGACTACCCTGGTGGACCAGATGCTCCGCCAAGCAGGGGTTTTCCGGGCCAACCAGCACGTGGACGAGCGCATCCTCGACTCGAACCCGCTGGAGCGGGAGCGTGGGATCACGATCCTGTCCAAGAACACGGCGGTGCGCTGGGGGGACACGAAGATCAACATCGTGGACACCCCCGGGCACGCGGACTTCGGCGGGGAAGTGGAGCGCATTCTGCGGATGGTGGATGGGTTCCTGCTGTTGGTGGACGCGGCCGAGGGGCCGATGCCGCAGACGCGGTTCGTGGCGGGGAAGGCACTGGCGCTGGGCCTGAAGCCGATCGTCCTGGTCAACAAAGTCGACCGCCAGGACGCAGAGCCTTTGCGGGTACATGACGAGGTGCTCGAACTGTTCCTCGACCTCGAAGCGAGCCCCGAGCAGTTCACCTGCCCCTTCCTCTATACATCGAGCCGGTTTGGGACGGCCACGCACGACCTGCAGGTGCCCGGGACCGATCTCAAGCCCCTATTCCAGACGATTCTGGAGACGATCCCGCCACCCCGGGCTGACCCGACCGGGGGGTTCCAGATGCTCGTGTCGACGCTGGACTACTCCTCTTACTTGGGCCGGATCGCGATCGGGCGGATCGAGCGGGGCCGTGTCCGGGTCGGGGAGACGGTGACGCTCCTGCCGTTGGGCGAACCCGGGCCGGTGAGCGAGGGCGCGTACGAGCAGGCCCGGGTGCTCAAGCTCTTTGGCTTCGAGGGGTTGGAGCGGGTCGAGCTGCAGGAGGCGGGGGCGGGCGAGATCGTCGCCCTCACGGGACTCACCGGCGTGGAGATCGGGAAGACCGTGACGGCCCCGGACCGCCTCGAGCGCCTCGCAGGGATCGCGGTCGAGGAGCCGACGATCTCGGTGGACTTCAAGGTGAACGACTCCCCGTTCGCGGGGCGGGAAGGGAAGTTCGTGACCGGCCGGCAGCTGCGGGATCGGCTGTTTCGGGAATTGGAGCGCAACGTCGCGCTACGGGTGGAGGAGACCGACGACCCCCAGACGTTAGCCGTGTCAGGTCGGGGAGAGCTGCACCTCGGCGTGCTGATGGAGACCATGCGCCGCGAAGGGTTCGAGTTTCAGGTGAGTCGCCCGCGGATCATCCCGCGCGTGGGACGAAACGGGGAGCGGCTCGAGCCGTACGAGGAGCTGATGATCGACTGCCCCGAGGGGTATGTGGGGGTCGTCATGGAGAAGCTCGGTCCCCGGCGGGCGGCGCTCCTGGACATGAAGAATCCCGGTGCGGGTACCGTGCGCATGCGCTTCAAGATTCCGGCGCGGGGGCTGCTCGGGTACCGGTCCGAGTTCCTGACGGACACGCGGGGGACCGGGATCCTGCATCACCGTTTCTACGAGTACGGGCCCTGGGCGGGCCCCCTCTCGGGGCGCGCGCGCGGGGCCATGGTGGCGGACCGCGAGGGGACGGCCGTGGCCTACGCGCTATTCAATTTGCAGGAGCGGGGTACAATGTTTGTGAAACCGGGCGATGCGGTGTACGAAGGGATGATCGTTGGGGAGAACGTCCGGCCGGGAGACATGGACGTGAACCCCGCGAAGGAGAAGAAGCTGACGAACATGCGGACCACGGCGTCGGACGAGATGATTATCTTGGAGCCGCCGCGGCCGCTGGCGCTGGAGCTTGCGCTCGAATACATCGAGGACGATGAATTGATCGAGGTGACGCCGTCGTCCATCAGGGTGCGCAAGCGTGCGCTGGGCGCCACGGAGCGCCGGAAGCTCGCTCGTACCGTGCGGGCGGCCGAGGAGTCGTAGCAGCAGGACCGGAAGGCTCGTTCGAACCACCAACCACAACCTCAGCTGGGGGTGACGATGTTGTCCCGTGAGACGTCGGATTGGTCGCTCAAGCGTCGCAGCGACGGTCTCGGCGAAGAAGAGTTCGAAGACTTCGAAGAGGACAAGGACTTGGACGAGGACTTCGACGACGAGTTGGACGAGGACGAGCTGGAGGAGGAGGATCTGGACGACCTCGACGAATACGACGATCTGGACGACGAGTTCGACGATGAGGACGAAGAGGACTTCCGGCCGCGCAAGGCGCGGCGGGAATGGGAGTGAAGAGCGTTACACGACGCCAAGACGCCACGTTGCGAGAAAGGCGTCGCCCGCGTCTTACCACGTGGCGTCGTGGCGTCGTGCAACGGGGGGCGGTGGGGAAGGGTGGCCGGGCCTGTAGCCCAGGTAGGTAAAGCGCACGCCTGATGAGCGTAGACGGCCAGCGGCCACCAGCGCTGGCCGTCGTGTTTGGTGCGCCCAGCATGGGTGATGACTCGGAGGTGAGAGTGTTCTGGGGACCTGGTCCGCATCGACGGCATAGCATCGAGCGCGAACTCGGCGGCGAGCGGGATGGTTGGAGGTGCGGCGCCGCGATGACGGGCTGGAGTTGAAGTGGTGCTGGAGTACCGCGTCGAGCCGTACGCGGCTAAGTTGGGGCAGCGGTTGGAGGCGCGGCACACGCGTTCGGCACCACTGGCGGCGCCGCTCGGCGCGAGCGGCCGCCTTATCGTGCAAATCATTGCGGGACAAGGGGGCCTGTAGCTCAGGTGGTTAGAGCGCACGCCTGATAAGCGTGAGGTCGGTGGTTCAACTCCACCCAGGCCCATGTAAGCATGAAGTAAGTCAACAACTTAGCTTTATCCAACACTATCTTGACACGGAGAACTGCGCCAAAGTAGTGCCAACGACGGGCGAAGTTGTGCCCCGGGGAAGCCGTGGCATGGTCCACGGCAGACTCGCGCCGCCCGGAAGACAATTCGCCTGGTGCGGCGGCAGAGACGAAGCAAGAGGATGTTGACTCTATGGCTCCTCTCACTCGCAAAGTGGCGATTGTCACGGGCGGCTCCAGGGGTATCGGCCGCGCCATCGCGGAGCGTCTGGGCAGGGATGGCGCGTCAGTCGTCGTCAACTACGTCCAGAATGTAGATAAGGCCAAGGAAGTGGTCTCGGCGATCGAGTCCGCGGGCGCGCGCGCCCTCGCCGTCCAGGCGGACATGGGCCAGATCGCCGATGTCCGCCGCCTCTTCCAGGAGACCTGTGACCACTTCGGCCGCCTCGATATTCTCGTGAACAACGCGGGCCTGTTTCAGCCGCACCCCATCGCTGAAGTCACCGAGGAAGAGTTCGACGCGGCGTTCGCTCTAAACGCCAAAGGAGCCTTTTTTGCCTTTCAGGAAGCCGCACGTCGTATCGGGGACGGAGGTCGGATCATCAACATCTCGTCGTGCTCCACGGCGATGAGCCTTCCGGGTTTCGCCGTGTACGTGGGAAGCAAGGCAGCGGGTGAGCAATTCGCTAGGGCGCTCTCCAAGGAGCTGGGAGGGCGCGGCATCACGATCAACACCGTGTCTCCCGGCTTCACAGAGACCGACATGTTGCCGCAAGATCCCGAGTGGAGAAAGATGGGAGCACAGATGTCTGCCCTAGGTCGGCTGGGACAGCCGGAGGACATCGCCGATGTCGTCGCGTTTCTGGTGAGCGAGCAGGGCAGGTGGATCACCGGGCATAACATCCAGGCCTGCGGCGGCGTCGTTTGACCTAGCGGCACCACGCCGCGGCGTGACTAGGTCCACAAGCTCAACGAGCCCGGCCGGGTTCGTGTTATAGTCGGTCCTGCGAAGACTCCGGGCGGAATCCAGTTCTACCAGAAAACTTCGACCCACCACGCGTTGAACAGGTCGTCGCCAGCAAGTTAGAGGCCCCGGATCTTGCCATCACCCCCGAACATCGTCTCCGCGTTGCCGTGCACGTGTCGGTCCCGGGGTTCAGGCACCGGCAATCGGCGCCCTGTGCCGCGAGCGCCCGGACATACGTTTCCGCCGTTTCAGCATTGGCTCGACAGTCCATCCTCTCCTGGCCCGCTGTTCCTTCACGGAACGGTGCGCCGCGTCCCAGTGTTCCTCGAGGTTCCGGATG
>QHVD01000159.1:0-5170 GCA_003222235.1 Gemmatimonadota bacterium
CCGCGCGCCTGCCGATGACGCTCCTATCGGTGGGCTCAAGGTGATCGTCCGCAGCGGCTGGTTCGCGGCTCGCCCGTCGGGCACCGAGCACATCTACAAGCTTTACGCCGAGAGCTTCCGCGACCAGGCGCATCTTGCGGCGATCGTCGAGGAAGCCCAGCAGATCCTGAGCCGTCCGCTCGCGCCGTCGTGACGAGGCTCACGAGATCACAACCACCCCCCGCCAAACCCCGCTCGCCGCAAGCCCTGGGTGATGTAAGCGCAGTTTCGCATCAACCGCCACACCATGCCGGTGCGGTAGTTCTCGATCATCAGGATGGTCGGCCCTAGATTCAGCCCGAAACACCACGGCGATATCCAGCCATAGGGATTGCAGGACTTGTCCGGGTGGGTTGGATTGACAGTCGCTTTGAAGCCGTAGGGGTTGACCCCTTTCAGCTCAACCTCGTACACGAAGTAGTCGATCGTGGGCAGCACGATCTCGGGCGCGAACGGCAACGCCGCGACCACTACCCATGGGGCGATGGTGCCGTCATCGGGTCCGTACGGCACCCCGCGCGCCAGGTAATCAAAGAACTTCCGCTCGACGCCGTCCACCTTGATGATGTCGGGGCCGGGTCCATCGCTCGCGGTAATTCCCCAGCAGTACCGGCCATAGCCCGCGAACTTGAGCGGATTGTCGATCGCGTACTGTTGTTGCACAAAAGTAGCGCGGCGGCTGTTCTCGAAATAGTCGATGCCTCTGTCGCGCATGAACGCGTCCTGGATGCCGCGAAAATCGATCCAGACGTGCGAGAACTGGTGCGTGAACAGGGGCCCAGCGTAGAGATACTCATATCCGTAGCAGCGTTCCCAGCGGTAAGTGGAAGCCCATGCGGCATAGCTGCTCGCGAGCAGCGGATGAGTGGGCGAGCCGAGCCCCATCACATAGAGCAGCAGCGCCTCATCGTAGCCTTCCCAGCGGTACTCGAGGAAGCCGCTTTCGGGCTTCCAGCCGTGCGTGACCGTTGCGCCTTGATTCTGCGCCCATTGCCAATCGACGCGGCGATAGAGCGCATCGGCGAGGGTGCGGATTTCATGCTCGTCGGCGGTGTCCGCACCAAAATACGCTCCCGCCGTCAACGCACCTGCCAGCAGAAGGGCGCTATCTATTGTCGACAGTTCGCATTGCCAGGCGCGCCGGCCGGTCCGCATGTCGAGAAAATGATAGTAGAAGCCCTGGTGGCCGGTCGCGTCAGGCTCGGAGCCCTGCGGGCTGTTCCAGAAGAAGCGGAGCGTCGCGAGCGTTCGGTCTACCGCTGCAGCGCGCGCCATGAATCCGCGGGCGACAGCCACCGGGTAGGCCGCCAACGCGAGGCCGGTGGCGGCAATGCTGGCGGGCCAATCCGGCGCAGTCTTGTCGATGACCAGCCCGTTGGCGGGATTCGTCTCATGAAGAAAGTAGCTGAAGGCTTCCCGCTGAAGCTGTTGCAGCTCGTCATCGACGCTGAGCTTCTTGCGGCTCATGGTCTCGCCGGTTTCGGCCGCGGTCGGGAAAGCGTAGCAGGCTCCATCTGGCATTGGCATCGGCGCAGGTTACCGTTCCACGACGACGGATCCGTTGTCGTGGAACGGATCTTCACGACGTCTGCCCGGAGCTGCTCATGCCGTGCGATGGAAATCGATGAACCCGCGACGTCCAGGCTGACCAGTCGGACGCTGACCCGCTCGCCGACGTCATCTTACTGTAGTGGCGTCCCGGCGAGCACCTTAGCCCGCAGCCACTTCGCGTTGATAGCGAGCGTCTCGCAGATGTTCTCGAAACTGAACAGGCCGGATCGGTCCTGGTCCGCGATCCATGCGATGGCTTCACATCGTGCGCGAAGAGCCCGCTTTTCCCTCCCCTCGTTTTGGGCTGCCCGGATCGCGTGTGCCAACACCCCGCGCATGAGATGGTGCTCCGGCTGCCTGGACCGATTGGATGCGAAGGTCGCGTAGTAGTCTTCCGACACCTCCAGGTGCGGCTTCCGATACGCCAAGTCCTACCCCTCCATGGTCTAGAGGTCTAGCGGTGCGCCTGCGGGTTCGGTGCGCGAGCCACCTCCTACTCTAGGAAGGCCACGGATGGGAAGGGATGGTACGAGAGTATCGTTGCCTTGCGAGCGCGCGGTTGCATCATCAGCCGCGCCCACAGCGCGGCCCGCAGCCGCTCAATCTCGCCCAGAAGCTCGGGGATGCGGGCCAACGCGACCTCGGCGGGGAGGGTGAGGTCCCCCATCCCCCTGGCATGAGACGGCCGGAGCCGACTATAGGGACTGGCCTCTGACGACCGCCGGGACGGAGGAGTCGGGCCATGGACGCCATCACCGCCCACCGCATCCACTTCGCCTTCACGGCCACCTACCATTACCTCTTCCCTCCGCTGACGATGGGGCTCGCGCTCCTCATCGTGATCCTCAAGTCGGCGGCGCTCCGGAGCGGCGAGGCGCACTACGACCGCGCCGCGCGCTTCTGGGGGCGCATCTTCGCGATCAACTTCGCCATGGGCGTCGTGACGGGCATCCCGCTCGAGTTCCAGTTCGGGACCAATTGGTCGCGCTTCTCGCGCGCGGCCGGTGGCATCATCGGGCAGACGCTCGCCATGGAAGGCGTCTTCGCCTTCTTCCTCGAGTCGTCCTTCCTGGGCCTCTTCCTCTTCGGCGAGCGGCGGCTCGGGCGCCGGGGGCACTGGCTCGCCGCCGCACTCGTCTTTCTGGGCTCGTGGCTCTCGGGCTACTTCATCGTCGCCACCAATGCGTGGATGCAACACCCGACCGGCTACGTGCGCACGGAGGACGGCGTGATGGTCCTCGTGAGCCTCGCCGGACTCCTCCTCAACCCCTGGGCGCTCTGCCAGTACGCGCACACCATGAGCGCCGCGGTGATCACCGCCTGCTTCGTCATGGCCTCGATCGGCGCCTACTACCTGATCATCGGGGAGCACGCGGCCTACGGGCGGACCTTCGTGCGCCTGGGCGTCGCGGTGGGCGCGGTCGCCGTATGGGTGCAGGCCTTCCCGACCGGCGACGCCCAGGGGCGGATGGTGGCGCTCCACCAGCCGGTGACGCTCGCGGCGATGGAGGGGCTCTTCCAGAGCGAGGAGGGCGCGCCGATCGCGATCCTAGGGCAGCCGGACGTCACCCACCGCCGCCTCGACAATCCGCTCCTCGTGCCGCGGGCGCTGAGCTTCCTTACCTACCGGCGCTGGACGGCGCGCGTGCAGGGCCTGGACGCCTTCCCCGAGGAGGCCTGGCCCGACAACATCCCGCTCCTCTACTACAGCTACCACATCATGGTCGGCCTCGGGACGATCTTCCTCGCGATCATGACGGTCGCCGCCTGGCAGCTCTGGCGCGGGACGCTGTTCCGCTCGCGGGCGATGCTCTGGGTGCTGATGCTGGCCCTGCCGTTCCCTTACATCGCCAATACCGCCGGGTGGACCACGGCAGAGCTCGGCCGCCAGCCGTGGGCGATCTATGGCCTCCTGCGCACGGCCGAGAGCTCCTCGGCGCTCGTCTCGGCAGGCAACGTGCTCTTCACACTCCTCGGCTTCGCAGGCATGTACGCGCTCCTCACCGTGCTCGCTCTCTTCCTCGTTTATCGGGAGATCGCGCACGGCCCCGAGCCCGAGGGGGCGACCGGCTGAGGCGCGCATGGGCGACCTCTGGTTCTGCCTGCTCGCCTTCATGGGGATCATGTATGTGATTCTCGACGGCTTCGATCTCGGTGCGGGCGCGATCCATCTCGTCGTCGCTCGGTCGGACGCCGAGCGGCGCCTCGTGCTGCGCTCGATCGGACCCGTGTGGGACGGGAACGAGGTCTGGCTGATCGCCGCCGGGGGCACGCTCTACTTCGCCTTCCCGACGCTCTACGCGGCGAGCTTCAGCGGCTTTTACCTGCCGCTCATGATCGTCCTCTGGCTCCTCATGCTGCGGGGCATCGCGATCGAGTTCCGCAGCCACGTCGACAGTCCCGCGTGGACACCCGTCTGGGACGTCGTCTTCTCGCTCTCGAGCCTCCTCCTCGTCGTCTTCTACGGCGCGGCGCTCGGGAACGTGGTGCGCGGCGTGCCGCTCACGGCGGAGGGGTGGTTCTTCGCGCCGCTCTGGACCCGCGCTCGCCGCGCTGGTCATGCACGGCGCCCTCTGGGTGCAGCTCAAGACCGAGGGCGCGGTCCAGGCGCGGGCGAGGTGCATCGCCGCGGGGGCGTGGTGGGGCGCCGTCGGCCTCACGCTCCTCATCACCGTCCTCACCTGGATCGTGCAGCCGCAGGTACAGGTCAACGTGGCGGCCCACCCGTGGGGGGTCGTCTTCCCGGCGGTCGCCGCGGCCGGACTCCTCGGCGTGCGCCGGGGACTCGCGCACCGGGCCGGGGCGTCGAGCTTCCTCGCCTCGGCGGCCTACCTCGCCGGCATGCTCGCGAGCGCCGCCTTCAGCGTCCACCCCTTCGTGCTCCCAGCAATCGGCGATGCGCGCCACGCGCTCACAGTCGACAACGCGGCGGCCCCGGGGGCAGGCCTCCGCATCGGCCTCGCCTGGTGGGTGCCCGGGATGCTGCTCGCCGTCGCGTACTGCGCGTAAACCTACCGGCGCTTCCGCGGGAAGGTGACGCTGGAAGGCGAGGGATACTAGGCATGGGCGCCGTCGTCCGCGGGGCGCGGGGCGGTGCTGTGGGCGCGACTGACGCGAGACGCTGCTGACGATGACGACGAACGGCGACCGCGCCGTCGTCTACCTCGGGGAGCCGATCCAGTCGCGGTGCCGTTAGGAGGACCACCCTCGCCAGTGACCAGGTCGGGGTCGTCAACGGCGCGGATCACGGCGTCTACGGCTTCAGCCTCTCGTACTTGGTGTACCCCTGTGCGCTGTGTCGGTTGGTGTACGGATACCGGACGACGCCACGTGGAACACGTGCTCCCTGGGCTCGCGCCTCATTCTCGTTCTTGTGCGCCTCGCACAGGAACGGGCACGTGAAGTCCTGCTCGTAGAACTCTTGCTGAAGCTCGGCGTAGTGGTCGTACAGAAACGCCTCGAACACCGCCGCTTCGGAGCCCGTCAACGCTGCACCGCTGCCCACGAGTAGGCTGGTGGTATCGCTTCGGTCCCATGTTCGTCGCCCTCCACGTGGAACCAATTGCATGAATGCCCACCT
>QHVD01000159.1:5238-5522 GCA_003222235.1 Gemmatimonadota bacterium
TGGCCGGGACGGCCTTGGCGAGCTTTCGCCCTAGCTCAACGGCTTTGGCGACGCCTTCCTTTCGGGCCATGGCCTTCACCCGTGTGCGCTCAACGCCCTTGAGCTTCCTCAGGGCCGCGAGATACTGACCCTGCCGCTTTCGGGCGGCACGGGCCTTCGCCGTCATTGTGAACTTCCGCTTGGGCTTCTTCGCGGCGGCCGCCCCAGAACCCGGTGGGCGACCTACTCTCCTGGCGGAAGCGTGGCCTGCCTTGAGCGTCGCGAGTTCACGTTCGAGCGCCGCG
>QHVD01000283.1 GCA_003222235.1 Gemmatimonadota bacterium
CGGGGGATGCGCACGAGGCGCGCCTGCTTTCCTGCGACGCGTGCCAGCGCCTCGACGAACTCGACCTGCGTCACGGGCGGATAATTGCCGAGGTTGTAGGCGTGGCCGATCGCCACGTCCGCCTCAGCGGCACCAATCGCCGCACGCGCAACATCTTCCGCGTGAACCCACTGCATCGGGCGCGAGCCGTCACCCGGAATGATGATCGGGCGCTCCGGCACGATCCGGTCCCAGAAGAACGCCTCGCGATCGAACGGGTTGTGCGGCCCGTATATGAACGCCGGCCGCAGCGTGGTCACGGGGATCCCCTTACCAGCGTGCAGCGCGAAGAGTGCCCGTTCGCTCTCGGCCTTGTTGCGGTTGTACTCGTTCGGGTCCTCGGAGCGCACCAGCGGATCGCGCTCGTCGTGGTCGAGGCCCTGGCCATACACCGCGATGCTCGACATGAAGACGTAGCGCCGTAAGCCAGCGGCGGCGGCGAGCGCGGCGGCGCTCACCTGATCGGCGGTCGTGCCGCGCTCCCAGTCGTAGACATTGTCGTAGACGACGTCGAACGTCGTACCGGCGAGCGCTGCCTGCACGGCGGGGATGTCGTTACGGTCGCACCGGATCTCACCGACGCGCTTGCCGAACGGCGTACCACTTCCGCGGTGCATGATGACGACTTCGTCGCCGCGCTCGAGCAGCCGCTCCACGAGCGCGCGACCAATGAAGAGGGTTTCCCCGATAACGAGCACGCGCAAGCCCAACCTCCTCACGGCCTCGGCGGTGGGATGAGATAGGAGACGTGCGTGTGCACGATCTTCCAGTCGCCGCCTTGTTTATCGAGCACCAGCGTGATCGCCACTGGAACGGCCGTGGCCTCGATCCCCTGAGCCACTTCCCGCGGGGTCCCCGCCGGAATCACCGGCTGCCGGTACCAGTAGAAGCTCGCCACCGCCACCGCGCCGTTGCCGTGGAACTTCACCAGCCGATCGCGGGCTTCGGTGAACCACTGCAGCCCGGGCGCGAGCTTCTTCTGGACATCGTACTGCGCCTGCTGGGCTCGCATGTTCATCGCCTGGTCCGTTTCGCGCCCGGCGGGTGCCGGGCCGATCCACACGCGGTCGGGCGACATGAGCTTCGCCTGCGCCATCATGTCGCCGGCGTCCTCCGTCTGCCCGTACTGATCGATGAGCCGGTTGATGGCATCCACGTCGGCCCGGTTTTGCGCGGCCAGGGGGTACACGGCGCCCGCGATCAGGCCGAGCAGTACGTAGCAGGCGGATTCCGGGAAACGTTTCATGGACCGGCCTCCAGTCAAGGTTGCGCTCCTCAAAGAAAAGCCGGCCGCGTGGGTGTCCCCACTCAGCCGGTTTCGCGATTCGCTCGCGCCTCGAGGATCATGGCATCTGAGTTGTGATCCAATATGCGTCCGTGACAGCCACTCGCAAGGTCGCGGACGTCACAGTCTACACCACGGTCGTGGCAGGCCGCACCGAACCCTTCCGCGGTCGCACATATGGAAGTGCGCGGCGAGCGAGCTCAGCGCTGGCATCCGTCCAGAGGGATCGGGAGCTCAAGGGAGCGGGGTGCGCCCTTGACAATCGCTCTCATAGAACGGATCCGCGGTCACGGGCGACTTGTCGCGGACGTGGCGGGAGTACTAAACGGAGCCAACGCTTCGACCAGCCGTCGCTTCAGGGCCGCCGCGCTGGGCGGCCGCCGAGCGCGCTCCGGCGCAAGCGCGTCACGGAAGAAGTCGGCAACCGGCGCCGGGCATCCGGGCACCAGGTCCCGCAGGTCCGGTGCTCGTCCCGCGCGCACGAGGTGCAGCGTCTCCCTGGGCGTGAACCCGGCGAACGGGAGCCGACCCGCGAGCGACTCGTAGAGCACTATGGCGATGCTCCAGAGGTCGAATGACGGATCGGGACCCTCACCCGCAACGGCCTCAGGGGACATGTACTCGGCCGTGCCGAGCACGATATCTGCGGCGGTGGTGGCGCCTTCGCCCGCCGTGCTCCCCGAGCCAGCCGCCGGCGTGCGCCGGGACGGCTCCGCCTCCCCGCGCGCCGTGTCCATCATGCGCGCGAGCCCGAAGTCGAGCACCTTCACGACGTCCCCGGCCGCGAACCCGATGTTGCTCGGCTTGATGTCGCGGTGCAAGATTCCGGCGCCGTGAATGCACTCGGCGGCGTCGAGCAGCACGGTGCCCAGCCCGAGCGTCTCCCCGAACGAGAACCTGCCTTTGGCGAGCCGGCTCGAGAGGGTGCCGCCGGAGAGGTACTCGACGACGAGCAGTGGCGTCTCGTTCCACGATTCGAGCCCGTAGATCGCGGCGAGGTTGGGATGCGTGACCGCCGCCATGGCGCGCGCTTCGCGGCGCAGCCGCCACGCGAGCAGCGCGCCCCTCGGTTGCAGCGTCTTGATCGCGACCGGTCGCTCGAGGCTCAGGTCGCGGGCGCGGTACACGACGCCCATGCCGCCCGCGCCGATGCGCTCCTCCATCATGAACTTGCCGGCGAGCAACCGCGGCACCGCAGCCGCGTGGACCGGGCCGCCGCACCGGGCGCACCGGGGCTCGTCGGTGCTGCAGATCAGCCCGCAGTGCCGGCATTCGCCCGCGGCCTGCACGGCGGCGCGCTCGCCCGTGTGCTGGGCCGCGAGCAGCCGCCGCTCGAGCGCCACTGCGGCTGCCGACCCGACGGATGCGAGGAGCGCGCGATCCTCCGGGGAGAACGGCAGCTCGCTCCGCTTGGCGCCGAGGGCGAGGAGGCCGATTAGCGCACCGGTGCCGTCCAGCAGCGGTACGAGCAGGTGGAACCCGCCGTCGGCGAGCCAGGCGCGGTCGTCCCTGGCCAGCGGTCCCGCTTCCACCGGGTCGTCCAAATCGACGTTCACGGACTCGCCCCGCTCGCGAGCGAGGGTCACCACGGCGGCGTCGAGCGGCAGCGGGCGCGCGGCGCCGGCGCGGGACACGAGATGCTTGGTGCGGGGATCCAGCACGAGGAGCGCGACCCGCTCCACGTGGAGGGCGCGATCCACTTCGCGGGTCACGAGCCGCTCCAGCTCGCCGAGATCGGCGACACGGCGGATGCCCTCGGCCAGGTCGCGCAGGATCACGCGCGCGTCGTATTCCTCGCGGAAGAAGCGGCGATCGAGGGCGTCGAGCACGCGGCGCCGCCCGCGGGCGATCACCAGCCCCCCCGCCCCCGCACCGAGCAGCAATGCGCCGCGCCCACCCGCAAGCAGCTCGGCGACGCGCCGGTCGCGGGCCTGGTAGACGAGGAAGGCCAGCGTCGCGAACGGCGCCGCCGCCAAGAGCAGGACGGTGCCGCGCGCGAGGGCGTATTGCAGCGCCCGGCGCACGTACAGCTTCACGTCGAGCGCCCGGTGCACGTGCACCGCGTACGCCGTCACCAGCGGCACGGCGAGCAGCGGGCAGTAGACGATCCATTGGGCGATGGTGTACAGCGGCGGCGCGGTGATGACACGATGCGCCAGCGGCGAGAGCTGCGTGGCGAGCTCGAGGACGAGGATGGGCGCGCTCCCCAGCGCGAGCCCCGCCGTGAGCAGCCGCACTCGGCGCCGCTCCTCGAGGCGCGCGTGGCGGGCGTTCCAGATCCCGTACCCGAGCGCCGCGGCCGTGAGCGCCAGCACCACGGGCCAGAACGCGCCGCCCGTCCGCTCGTGCCACAGGAGCGTCACGACGCCGCGCCACGGCTCGCGCTGGGGCGGGGCCGCGAGCAGGGCGACATTCGCCCCGAGGAGCACCGCGCCGACTCCGGCCGCGAGGCGGCGCATACGGACAGGCAGGAGCGCCACCGGACCGAACGTGGTCGCCTCCGGAAAGGCGCCGAAAAAGGCCCAGTTGGCGTAAGGCAGGAACGCGGCGCACGGCAGTGCGGCGAGGCCATGGGTGAGCGAGCGGAGCGCCGGCAAGGCGACCGCGGCCCGCGTGAGGAATCCGTCCGCGAACGCGGAGGCGGAGAGAACGAAACAGAGCGCCAGCAGGCCGGCGCGGCGGTCGCCCCGGCCGCCGAGCGCCAGATGCGCGGCGCCCGCCGTGAGGAGTACGAGCAGCGCGAGCAGGAACCAGCGGGAGGGCGTAGCGGGCCCCGGAGTGGGGGGTACAAGGAACACCGAGGGGATGGCGGCCACCACCTTGAACGCAGCCACCCCCGCTACGGCGCGGATGAACAGCCGAGCAGCGAGATCTATCGGCGCAGCCAGGGCAGATTCATGCAGAACACCCCGCTGATCAACGCCCACTCGGGCCGCGTCGCCGCCATCCGGTCGCAGACGAGCTGCTGCTGCGCAGTCAGCTCTTGGGCCGTCTGGATGAAGATGTCCACCGTGATCTCGGCGCCCGGCGTCTGCCTGGCCACGCGGGCCGACTCCCGGCCGATCCGCGCTACCTGTTTGAGGACGTACCGCCGGGCGCCGGGACGCTCCCAGACGTTCGGCGTCTCCCGGAGGGCCTGCTCGACGGTGTTGCTGAAGAGCTCGCGCATCGCCCCGGGCGTGCCCTCGCCCAGCGTGCAGCTATAGCGCCCTGCCTCGGCGCCAAACGTATAGACCACCTCGACGAGAATGTCCCGCGGGTCGGCCATGATCCCCCCTGGTTTGGAGTCGCTCG
The DNA here is from genome assembly GCA_003222235.1 of Gemmatimonadota bacterium. Taxonomy (GTDB): domain Bacteria; phylum Gemmatimonadota; class Gemmatimonadetes; order Gemmatimonadales; family GWC2-71-9; genus AG12. The sequence continues at coordinate 4,619 of QHVD01000283.1, forward strand.
CTCCCACGGTCCGCAAAACGAAACAACCGGCCGTTGGGGTGCCCACTCAGCCGGTTTCGCGATTCGCTCCCCTCGAGGCATGGGCGAGCCGTACGACTATGCGCCCCGAAGTTCACAGCATCTGAGCTGGATTCCAATATGTCGTGCGGAGGGGTGGTGGCAAGGCGCAGGTCAGGAGGCGAGGACCTCCCTGCCGTGCGTTACCCAAATGGCCAGGGACAGAATCGAACCACTTCACTTTCCTAGCGGTGGAGACCGGCTGACGTAGCGAGACTGTGCCATCAGCGTGTCGATGGCGGCGGCGATGGACCGGCTCAGCCCGTCTGCTGTCCGCGCCGGCTCGCCGCGGCTTACGACGGGACCGATGGCGCGCAGCAGCCGGCCCGAGTTCGCGTCGGTGATCTCCATGTGGAACTCCACCATCCCGTTCGCGCCGCGATAGTAGGAGCCCGACACCAGCGTGCCGGCCCGGGTTTCCAGGGCCAGCGTGCGGAGCCGGTCGGGATCGTCCAGACCGTTGCCGGCGAGATGCGCGTCCCGCTGCGCCGGCACCACCGTCGCCGACGTCACCACTTCGACCGTGCCGGACCGGCTCAACCGGTCCGTGATCCAGGAGGCGACCATCGCGCCGAGCGGAGCCAGTGTGCTGTCGCCGGTCTCATTGCTGGGCGCCGCCACCGCCACGCGTCGTGGGTTGAGCCCCGCCCGTCCGATTCGCCGGTGCGGCAGCTGCGTCGCGAGGAGGACGACCGCGCCGAGGGCGAGCGGACCCGTGACTGCGGCGATGCGGCGGGCGACGCGGCCCAGCGAGAGCCGATCGCGCCGCGCCGGCGCCGCCAGCGCTTGCGCGAAATCCATCACGGTCGCGAACCGCTCGCTCGGCTCGAACGCCAGAGCCTGTTCCACGGCGGCCGCAACCGCGGCCGGTACGTTCGGGCGGAGCTGCCGCACCGGCACCGGCGGACCCTGGAACCGCCGGGCGATGGTCGCGCGCGTCGTGGGGCCGGTGAACGGCGGCTCGCCCGTCAGCATCTCGTACACCACGCAGCCGAGGCTGTAGATGTCGCTTCGCCCATCGACCGCGGCGTCGCCGCTCGCCTGCTCGGGGCTCATGTACGCCGGCGTCCCGACTGCGGTGAGCGGCTCACCGCCGCTCTCCTCGGCCGAGGCGCGGTCTCGGGCCGCGCGGGTCATGGCCAGGCCCACCCCGAAGTCGGCGACGACCGCGTGCCCCGCCTCGAGCAAGATGTTCTCGGGCTTGATGTCGCGGTGCACGATCCCCTGGGCGTGCGCGTGGGCGAGCGCGCCCGCCACCTCCCCCGCGATGCGGAGCGCCTCCTCGATGGGGAGCCGTCCGGAGCGCGCGAGCCGTTGTCGCAGCGACTCGCCGTCGACGTACGGCATCACGTAGAAGAGCGAGCCGTCCACCGCGCCCGAGTCATAGAGCGGCAGAATGTGAGGGTGGCGGAGGACCGCGGCGAATTGAATCTCGCGCAGGAAGCGGATCGTGCCGAGTGCGGCGCTCACCTCCGGCCGGAGCACCTTGACGACGACGGGTCGCGCGTGCTTGCGATCCGTAGCGCGGTACACGATCGACGTGCCGCCACGCCCGAGCTCCTCCTCCAGACCGATGCCCCGCTCGGCGAGGCCGGCCCGGAGACGCGATGGCGGCGCGGACACGGCCGGCTCGGTGGCGCTGCTCACGGGTGCTTCACCGGACGACCGTGTGAGGACAGGCCCCGGCCGGCTCACGGTCCCTCACCGCCGTGCCAGGTGGCGAGGAGCCATGTCCACACGGGAGCGAGATAGGCCACGGTGGTGCCTGCCAGGAAGAAGGCGTGACCAAGGTGCGCGCGCGGTCTTCTGGGAGGACGAGAAGCGGTGCGCCTTCCGTGTGCCCGGTCACTCAGTCGAACTCGAAGGGCAGAAACATCAAGGCCCCTTGGCGTTCAATGCCGAACACCACGGCATCGCCCGACTTGAGCGCGCGCAACCTCGCCCGAAGATCGGCGACGCTCCCGACGGACGTGCGATTTACGGCATGGATGACGTCTCCGGGGAGGAGTCCCGTCTCCACGCCGCCCGCGTCGACCGCCCGGGCGACGACCAGGACGCCGGTGGGGATCCTGAGACCGGGAAGGAGCGGCGCCGTGGTCGAATCGATCGCCACGCCGAGGATTCCGATCCTCCGGATCGCGTTCTTCTCCGGATCGAGCCAGCCGACCAGGCGATCGAGGCTGTCGCGCTGCTCCACGACCGGGACCTGGATCGCCAACCGCTCGGGCCCCCGCAGCACGGTGAGCCGCACCGCGCGGCCCACGTTGCGCATCGTCACGTCGGTCACGAACGCAGCGAGACTTCCCACGGGCTGATCGTTGAGCCCCACCACGCCGTCCCCGACCGCCAGTCCTCCAGTCGCGGCCGGCCCGCCCGGAACGACGTCCTCCACCAGGATGCCCCAATCGCGCCCCAGCCCCAGTCCCTTCGCGAGCACTGGATTGACCTCCTGGCCCGTCATGCCGATCGCTCCGCGGTGCACGTGCCCGTGGGCCTGGAGCTGCCGGTACACGAACTCCGCGATGTTGCTGGGGACGGCGAACCCAAGACCCTCGCTCCCGCCGCTCTGACTCAGGATGAACGTGTTGATCCCGACGAGCTTTCCCTCGGTATCCACCAGCGCACCACCGGAGTTTCCCGGGTTGATGGGCGCGTCCGTCTGGATGTAGACGATTGGGTGATCGGGATCGATCTCCCGGGCGACCGAGCTGACCACGCCCATGGTCACGGAGTTGGCGAGCCCCGCCGGACTCCCGAAGGTGAACGCGAGCTGGCCCTCGTGCAGCCGATCGGAGTCGCCGAAGCGGAGCGGCCGTAATCCCGTCGTTTCGACCTTCAGCACGGCGAGGTCGGTCTCCTTGTCGAGTCCGATGACGCGAGCGTCGAAGACGGATCCTCCGGCGGCCGGCGCGAGCGCCACCTTCACTCGCTCCGCCCCGCTCACCACGTGCGCGTTCGTCAGGATCAGTCCGCCGGAGTCCACGACCACGCCTGATCCGATTACCTGTTCGCGCGCCACCATCAACGCCCGGCCGGGCGCAGCCACGGGGCCGAGCGCGGTCACGAGCACTTGCACAATGGAGGGCGACACCCGCCCGACCAGCGATTCCACCGCGTTGTCCAGCTGGGCGAGCGGCGCTATTGAGCCGTGGGTGCTCGGCGCGCTCTGCGCCGCGAGCGTCCCGGCGCACAGGAACAGCGCTCCACACGCTGCCGCGACGCTGGAGGGGCGAGTCGTGGGTTTCGGGAGTGTCGTCGTCTGGATGCTCATGATCGCCGCTTTCCTCAAGGTCGCCGCGCTGCCCTCACACGTGTCGGTCGCGGTGCTCTCGAGCCAGGACTTCGCGACGCCCGCACGCCTCGCGGTGCAGTGCAAACGCGTTATCTCCCAGAAAATGTTCCCGCGTTGGACGCGCGGTATCGGTGGGTCAGCGCGGGGCTCACGACACTCGCGGCGAGCGGACGCGACGCGCCCAGTGGCACAGCGCCGCGAACGCCCGTATGGCCACATAGGCGAGCGGCGAGCAGACGGCCAGTGCGACCTCGAAGCCCTGCGTCAGCTTTCCGATTTGAAAGAGGGCACGAACAAGCTTTGCGGTCACGAATCATGTACGGGTGGCTCACCCTACGAGTTGAGGCGGCGAATGTGGTTCAGCAAACGAGCGGGGATGCTCGTATTCCTCAGGGTTCGCCGCCCTCCCGGATCTCTAGCGCAAGGCGCCTTCACGGGCGATGACGGTGGTTTCAACCGTCGCGCTGTCGTTGCCCGGCGCCGGGTCGGGCTGGACCCCGCCCACCGTGACGCGCTGCCGGAGCTGCCCCTGCGCCGTCGGTCGCACCGTGAACTCGATGGTCAAGCTTTCGCCCCGTTGCAGTTTCTCGACGGCGCACGAGACGTACGCGTCCTGAAACGAGCAGCTGTGCGGAGTGCCCGGTGGGCTCACTCGGCCGAACGCGCCGAACGTCGCCGCGGGGGACAGGAGAGCGTCGATCCCGACGTCGGTGGCGGTCGCCGGGCCGCTGTTGCTCACGGTGACCGTGTACGTCAGCTCCTCTCCAACCCGCGCCGGGTTCGGCCCGGCCGACATCGTGACGGCGACGTCGCTGGAGGCCAGCGTGAGGATCTGCGCCTTCTTGAGAGACGCGGTGAACGGTGTGCCAGCTGTACGAATCACCGCGGGAGAGACTGCCCGCCACATGAACTTGCGCGGCTCTCCGCTCCCGTCCGCCGGCACCGTCCAAATATCCTGAGCTACCTGATAGAGGACATTCCGGTCGTCGAGCCACTCGATCTGGTCGTCGATGCTGCGCGTCTCGGCGAGCGGCGTCTCGGTCATCGCGGCGAGCTCGAGGACGTGGAACCGCCAGGCCGGCCCGCCGAGAGGGCCTCCAACTCGTTTCTTGAAGGCCAGACGCGTGCCGTCCGGGGATAGCGACGGGCACTCCACGTTGGCACGGAGCACGCGCATCTGCCGGCCGGCGATGTCACCTTCGACGAGGTAGGTCTCCCCGCCCGTGCTGAGCGTCGCGTAGAAGCCGTGGCCGTCCGGAGCGAACGTGACGCACCAGAAGCTGAAATCCATGGCGTTAAAGCGTTGCCCGTCCCGGAGGACCGTGAACTCCCCCAGGTTGCCAAGCTTGGCACCGCTTGCCAGGTCGAGCAGCACGGTCGCGATCGAGGAAGACCCGTGGGAGTGCGAATGTCCGGACATGGAGTGCGAAAACGTGAAGCTGGTTGTCGCGCCATACCGGCCGTCCGGCGACACGCGCGTCCAGCCGGGCGTCCCGCTCAGCGTGATTTTATGCAGGATTGCGAAGTCCGGTCCGAAGACGTACGCGTCGTACGTCGAGGCGAACCCGGGGCCTTCAGCCAGGCAGAGTCCCCGACCGCCCGCGAAGTGAAGGCGCCGGCAGCGCAATGGCAGGATGGCGCGCGCAGCCTCGGGTGCCTCGACCGGGACCAGCGCCACCTGCCCCGAATATTCTCCGACGTCGCTCCGGAACATCAGCGTTGCATCGGACCGGCCGAGCAGCGCCCGCCCCGTTTCGGCGCCCCCGGTCGCCATGGGGCGACCGCTCGAGCGGCTCCGATACACTGCCCAGGCGCCGTACCCGACAGCGACCGCCACCGAGCCGGTCACGACGAGCGCCAAGGCCACGCGGCGCGGGTGACGGCGTGCTGGGTTCGACATTGCTCCTCTCCTTGCTCATTGGAAGCGCGATCGCTGCCACGATCAATACTCTTAATAGCTGGGTTACGCTACCGTGCTTCCTGCTCCGAGCGCCGCCGTCGCCGCGCGCGCAACAACCCCCAAACAAATCCCACCATGAGGCCGAGCGGCCCCGTAAAGAAGATGCCCAGCAGCGGGCCTTGATTGGCGTTCGGTGTAAGGAGAAGGGGACCGACGAAACCTGCAAGAAACGTGATGGTACCGACGAACAGCGCGAAACCTATCGGGCGTTCCCCCCGCCACCAGCGACTGCGCAGCGGGCCGTAACGAACCATTGCCCAAAGGGCAACAAGGGGTACCACAGAGAAAAGGAGAGAGAGAACGGAGCTCACGCGTCTGTCCCTTGGACCGTCGCCGCCGGCGCGCTGTCGCTTCGGACTACGTGCGAACGCTCTGATGCAAGCCATGGCAGCGCGCCTGCGGCGTGCGCCCGACCTCTTCCGCCAGCGCAAGGCCCTCGCCTCCGCAAGGTGCGCGGGGAGTTCAGCCTCACCGTGCTGGCGTACAACCTCAAGCGGGTACTGAATCTCGTGAGCGTCGCACGGCTCCTGGAAGTGCTCGCCTAGCCTCTCGACCAAGCCAATTCTCCGCCTCGACGCGGCGACCGCGGCATCAGCGCTCACCTACCGTGAGTTTTCACACGGCCTCAGCGCTCGTTAGGCGGCCGCCTCACCGACGTCAGCGCCGGAATGGTCCGTCGCGGAGGTCAGTAGAGATCGGGCTCCGCCACACCAGCTGGCTGTGCAGGCGTCTCACCGGCCACGTGAAGCCGCTTCCGAGCCGAGAACATTGGTCCGCGAGCAGGAATGCCGGGCGCAAAGGCTTGTAAGCCAAGCGGAGGCCGGTTCACGTCATCATAAATCGCCTCCATCCCCCCCCGCATGAAGTAGGTCTCATGCCAGAAACCGGTCCCCCCGGAATTACGGAGGAAATTCTGCCACCAGATCCGGTGGGGTTCGGAGCGCGCCCACCGCTCCATCGAGGCGAAATCCTTCCAATACCAGCGCATTCCGAGGTGGAGCGGGAATAGACTGAAGATGATGTTGTTCTCGAAGTGCAGGAGGCCCTCCGGACGTCCCGCACCGGCCTTGTCGATCTGAGGTCCTAGACCGAGAAGCATCTTGATGCCACCCAGTGTGCGCACCCGCATGCCGAGATAGATGACCACGAGGTCGGGGAAGGCGCTCAGATCTACCGAACGGCGATCGACGGGCGAGGGCATAGGCCGGGCTCCTTTCATCGCTCACGCGGCGCCGTACGTTGCGCGGCGTCAGGGTTCAACCCGGACTTCTTCCACCTCTTCATATTCCTCAGCCCGCGGGAGCAGGCGTCGCGCCGGGCTCCCCGGATCGTTTGGGTGGACAACTGGTTCAGGGACGTTCGGGCCAGGCTCCGGCAGTGAGACGTCGCTCACTCCGCCCCGAGTGCGTCACTCGCGTCCGTCCACCGGGCCAGCGCCTCGTCCAGCGCCCGCCGCGTCTTCGTCAGCTCCGCGCTCAGTCGACCGGCTTTCAGCGCCCCGTCGGCCCCGCCTTCGTAGAGCGCCGGATCCGCGAGGGCCCGCTCCAACTCGGCTATCCGAGCTTCGGCGGCGAGCACCGCTTGTTCAAGGGTCTCGGCTTCCCGCTGCGCCGAGCGGCGGGTCTCCTGAGCCTCGCGCCGCGCGGCGGCGGCCTTCCGCGCCTCCGATCGTGTGGCCTGATGCGCTCCCGTTTCCTGAGCCCGCCGCGTCCGGTCCCGGGCGGCCTGCTCGGCCTCTTGCCGCTCCCACTCGACGAACGTTCCACCGTAATCGTGGATCCGCTCGCCGTCGAAGGCCCACACCCGGGTTGCCAGCTCGCGCAGGAAGGCGCGGTCGTGGCTCACCAGGACGACCGAGCCCTCGTAGTCCTCCAGTCCATCCTCCAGCGCCTCGACGGACTCCACATCCAGATCGTTGGTCGGCTCGTCCAGTACCAGGAGGTTCGCCGGTCGCAGTGTTAGGAGCGCCAGGGCCACGCGCGCCCGTTCACCGCCCGACAGGGCCGAGGTGTTGCGCTGCACGTCGTCCCCGGAAAAACCGAAGCCGCCGAGGTGATTCTGAATGTGGCCTCTGGTCCAGCCACCCCGCACCTCGGCAATGCACTCGTAGATGGTCTTGTCCTCGGGAACCTGAGTCAAGTCTTGCCGAAACCATGCTGCTTCGACGCCGGCCCCGAGGCGTGCGGCGCCGGACGCCGGCTCGTGGGCGCCGAGGAGCGTGGCGAGGAGTGTGGACTTGCCAGCGCCGTTCGGGCCTACCAGCGCGATCACGTCGCCGCGCCGGACAACGGTTGAGAAGTCGCGCACGAGACAGCGCTGGCCGGCCGTCACGCGAAGCCGCTCGATCACCAGAACCTGGTCGCCGCCCCGTTCCGCGGCGGCGAACCGGACACTCATCGCTTCCCCCTCGCCCGGCGGCGGCGACAGGCGGGGCAGGCGGGCCAGCCGGGCTCGTCGCCCTTTCGCCTGGGCGCTGTTGCGCCCGGCAATATTGCGCCGGATATAGTCCTCTTCCTTGGCGACGACCTTCCGCTGCTGCGCCACCTGCCGTTCGAGCGCCACGTGCCGCTCCGCGCGTTGGGTCACGAACGCCGTGTAGCCGCCCCGATAGGCGGTGGTCGTACGGCCGGCGACGTGGAGCATGTGATCGACCGTGTCGTCGAGAAATGCGCGGTCGTGGCTGATGACGATCAGCGTCTCGCCGAACTCGCCGAGGTAGCGCTTGAGCCACTCGATTGTCTCGAGATCGAGGTGGTTGGTGGGCTCGTCGAGGAGCACCAGGTCTACCGGCGCCGCCAGCTGCGCGGCGAGTCCCACCCGGCTGCGTTCCCCGCCGCTCAACGAGGCGAGGGGCCTCGTCCTCGCGTCGGCTGGGTCGAAGCCCAGGCCCTGCAGTACGGCATCCACGCGCGCCTCCAGCCCGTAACCCCCCGCGTGCGCGAACTGCTCCTGATCACGGCCGAAGCGTTCGAGGTCCGCCGCGGTGACGCGATCGCCCAGCTCGGCGAGGCGTGCCGCCTGCCGGCTGAGGCGGTGCTCCAGCGCTACGAGGTCGCCGTAGCCGGACGCCGCCGCGTCCCAGACGGTGGCGGCCCCGCCGAAGACTCGGGCCTGGTCGAGCACCGCCATGCGCAGGCCCGGCTGGCGCACGATGGCACCCCGGGCCGGCATCAGACTGCCGTCGATCAGCCGGAAGAGCGTCGTCTTACCGGCGCCGTTCCGACCCACGATACCCCAGCGCTCGCCCGCGGCGACCGTGAACGTGACACCGCTGAGGAGGGTGGTCGCACCGAACTCCAGCGTGATGTCGGAAAAGGACAGGATGGCCACGAGGGAAATATGGATGAGCCTTTCTCGAGTTTGAACTCGCGCCTCGCGGTCTACGGGGCTGGGGTGCTGACACTCGCGGTGCGCCAGTACCACAAGACCTTGGCGTGACTCGGACAGCGTCGCAGATTTCGGTCGACCGAGCTCGAGCGCGGTGCCAGCTCCGCTGGTGAGGCGAAGAGAGCCCGCCGTGCAAGGAGGGGCCGTGACGGTTGTGCTCCCGTATGAGTTCGACACCAGCGACGTCTGGCGGAAGATCATCAAGGGGGTGTTCGCCCTGAACGCGATGATCATCCTCGGTCTGCTCTACTCGCTACTGATCTCCCATCGCTGGGGGGTGGTGGCGCAGCTGGCGCTCATCGAAGCGTTCCTGCTGGCCTTCGCACGGGTGTGCGTGCGGTTTCAGTCGGGGTCCATCGGCACGCTCACCGCAGAGCGCGTGGTCATTCAGCCGAACCAGCTGCTGTGGTTCACGCTCCCGGGGCCCGAGGGTACGTACGGACTCGATCGCTTCTCGGCGATCCGCGTCGAGTCCAGGGCCGGACCCCTGGGAACCGCCGTCTCCACCGGTCCCAACGAAGTGGTGTGGTTGTCGGGTCGGCCGGGCACACCCGACATCGTTCTTGCGAGAACCGAGAACCGTGCGGGTGAAGTTGTCGGTCGGGAGTTCGGCGCGCTGCTCAAGCTGCCGGTGAAGGAAACGGGAACGAAGGTGATCAGACTGTAGGTCCCACCCAGCCCGAGGGCGAGATTGAAGTAGCTGCCGAACACGTTCAACCCGACGAGCGCGACGATCTTCACCAGCTGCTCGTCGCTGAACCCGGCCTGACGGAGTGCGGCCGCCTCGTCAGTGGGAAGATGGCCGCGCTCCTGCACCATCGTCGCCGCGAAACGCAGCGCCGCGCGGGCGCCGGGATCGCGCGATTTGGCGCGCCGTGCCGCCGCGATCTCCTGGGCCCCGAGGCCGTCGCGGCGGCCGAGCGCCTCTGCCAACGCCAGGAAGTAACGAGACCCAGTCGCCTCGGCGACGATGAGGGCGAGCTGATTGCGCAGCGACGCCGGCAGCGTCGTCCGCTGCATGGCGTAGGTGAAGTCGAGGTACCCGCCGAGCACGGTCGGGGAAGGGGCCATCACGCGAATCATGTTGGGGATGCGGCCAAGCCGCTGCTGCAGTCCGTCGAGCGGTTCCTTGGTCTGGTCAGTCGCAGCAGACGGTCGATCGGGGAGAGCACAGACATGGGATGGGCCTCCAGTG
>QHVD01000160.1 GCA_003222235.1 Gemmatimonadota bacterium
ACGAGCTGGTCGACTAAGTCCCGAGTAAGCGTCACGTCGCAGTGCAAAACAAGGCGTGTTAATCCGAACAGACCGCTCTCTGGTGACGCAGCGCACGTTCCCGGCGGGCTCGGATCCCATATTGGGGCTCTGACCCACGCGCTGCGCGACGATGCCCAATCTGGCCACCCCGTCTCTCCCGTCCCCCTCGCCCTCCCCGCCCTCGCCACGCCCGCCCGACGAGGACGCCTGGTCGGTCGATGAAAGCTCGCTCGCGGCGTTCGCCGCGCAGCTCCGGGCGCCCCCCGGCGACCGCGCCTGGTACGATCTGCGGCGCGAGGCGGAGCGGATCGCGCTGGTGCCGGGCTTCGACCGGCTGATCACCCTCGACGCCAACGCGATCAAGGAGCTGCCCCACCAGATCGACGTGGCCCAGCGGGTGCTGCGCCAGATGGGTGGCCGCGCGATCCTGGCGGACGAAGTCGGGCTCGGCAAGACGATCGAGGCGAGTCTCGTCTACAAGGAGCTCGCCGTCCGCGGGCTCGTCCGCCGGGTGCTCGTGCTCACGCCGGCCTCGCTCGTGGGGCAATGGCAGGGAGAGCTCGAAACGAAGTTCTTCGAGCGCTTCGAGACGCCGACCAAGCCCGACGAGTGGCTCCACGTGACCAAGGCGATCATCTCGCACGATCGCGCGCGCTCGCGCAAGCACGCCCCGGCGATCCTGCGCCACCGCTGGGACCTGGTGATCGTGGACGAGGCGCACAAGGTCAAGAACCACCGCGCGGCGATCTACCGGTTCGTGGAGAAGATCGAGCGCGACTTCATCCTCCTGCTCACCGCGACGCCGCTGCAGAACGACCTGCGGGAGCTCTACAACCTCATCACCCTGCTCCGGCCCGGCCAGCTCGGCACCTGGGACGAGTTCCGCCGCCGGCACTTGATCGCGGGCGACCGCCGCAAGCCCCGCGATGCCGACGCGCTGCGCGGGCTGATCAACGAGGTGATGATCCGCACCCGGCGCGCGAGCGTCATCGACGACCTCGACCTGCCGCCCCGCCGGCCCCATCATCCGGAGGTCCGGCTCACACCCGCGGAGGCGGAGCTGTACGCCGCGACCACCGACTTCCTGCGGCGGCTCTACCGGGAAGGCTTCATCGAGCCGGGCGAGCTGGAGGAGAAAGAAGACGGCGTGCGCCGCGGGAAGCGGACCGGCAAGGGAATCCTGCAGCTGGAGGTCAATCGCCTGCGCCAGCGGCTCTGCTCCTCCTCGCGGGCGCTCGGCGAGTCCCTCGCGCACCTCGCCGAAGGGGAGCTGATCAACCCCGAATACCGGCTGATCGCTCGCCAGCTCGGCGCGCGCGCGCGGGCGGTCAGCACGCACGCCAAGCTGGACGTCCTGACCCGGCTCCTGCAGGAGACTCCGGACCGGGCCGTGGTCTTCAGCGACCACCGGCCCACCATCCAGCTCATCGAGCAGCAGGTCCGCGCGCTCGGTCGCCGGCCGATCGTCTACTGGGGTGCGCACTCGACCGCGGAGCGGGACAAGCGCATCCGCGCGTTCCAGCAGGACCAAACGAGCGTCCTGATCGCCACTCGAGCCGGCAGCGAAGGCCGCAACCTCCAGTTCTGCAACGTGCTCGTGAACTTCGACCTGCCCTGGAACCCGATGGTGGTCGAGCAACGCATCGGGCGCCTGCACCGCATCGGGCAGACGCGCGAGGTCCACATCGTGAACCTCGCCGCCGCGGGAACCATCGAGTCGTACATCCTCCGGCTGCTCGACCGGAAGATCAAGTTGTTCGAGCTGGTGGTCGGCGAGCTGGACGTGATCCTGGGCGAATTCGGGGGCGCGGAGACGTTCGAGGGCCGGCTCGCCGAACAGTGGCTCGCCGCCGAGAGCGAAGCCGACTTCGGGCGGCGGGTGGAAGCGCTCGGCGCGGAGATCGAGCACAGCCGCGAAGCAGGGAAGGAGCAGGAGGAGCTGAACTCGCTGATCGCGCCGGCCGACAACGCGATGCGCCTGGAGCGTGAGTTCGCCGCGCTCTCAATCCCCAGACGGGTGCGGCTGGGTTACGGCACCAGCCAGCTCGTCAAGGCGAGTGGTTGGGAGGCGAAGCGGGTCGCGCTCGGCGTGCACGTGAAAGAGATCATGGAGTCGCTCGAGAGCGCCGCCGGTCCCGAGCCGGCGGGACGCCATCCGGAGTACGGGGCGCTGGTGCGGCTGAACGGCGTAACCGGCTCCGGCCGGCGGGTGTCGCTCACCGCCCACGCAGACCGTCTTCCCCTGGTGCTCGTGGACATCGAGGTGGGTCCCGAGGCCCCGCGCGTGGGAGACGTGGCGGCATGACCGCGATCCCCTCGCTCGACGTGGTCGATACCGACCCGCTCGCGGACGCGCGTATCCGCCCGCTGCTCGAGCGCTATTGCAGCCTCGCCGGGGCCGAGATGCTGGACCTCGGCCCGGATCTCCACGAGCTGACGCTGCCGCCGGCCGAGCGCACCCACTTTCGCGGCCGCGACTCGCTGCGGTTGGCCTTCTCGTTGGATGCTCTGGCGCTGGACCCCGAAGCCGAGATCGCCGTCCTCGGCAGCCCGTTCCTTTCACAACTGATCGAAGCGATCCGCGCCCGGGCGGGGCGCCTGTCGCTCGGCCTGATCCCGCCGCCCGTGGCGGCGGACTCCCAGGGTGCTCCCACCGCCCCCGGCCCTGACGTGCCCGTCCGGGATGGCACGGCACAGCGGGGCACGGCGCGGCTCGCAGCGCACCCTATCGGGCGGCTCGTCGCCCGCGTGGTGCTGCGCGCCGGCGCGGCGGTCGAAGAAGCCGTGCTCGAGAGCGACGTGTTCGATCTGTCGACGGGCACCCGGATCGGTGACGAGCTGGCGGGGATGTTCCTGGACCTCGAGGCGCGACGGGTGCGACCGGCGCAGCCCGGGGCGATCCGCGACGCTGTGCTCATGCCGTCGCGCCAGCCCGACGAGCTGTTGCAGCTCTTGCTTGGCAACCTGCGGGACAAGAGCGCCGAGCGCGTCACGGCCCAGCACGCGGCGGCCGAGGGAGAGCTCGCGACCGAGCTGGAGCGCCTCGACCGCTATTTCGCTTCCATGATCGCGGACAAGTCCGACGAGGAAGAGGCGCGCACCATCACCGCGCTGCATGAGCGGCGCCGCACCGAGGAGGTGCGCCGCCACCAGGTGACGGCGGTCGTCCACCCGCTGCAGCTCGTCGAGGCCACCGTGCTGATGCAGCGCATCGAGTGGGAGCTGCAATCGGCGCGCGGCCGCCGGGCCCGGTTCGTCGCGCAGCAGCCGCTGGTGGGCGCGGCCGCCTGGACCGTGGCATGCCCGCGCTGCGGCCGCCCACCGGCGGCGCTCGTCGTGTGCCGGCACGAGCACTGCGCCTGCGACGTGTGCTCGTGGCGGTGCTCCGTATGCGCCGAGGACTTCTGCGCGGACCACGGCATCGCGCAGTGCCGCGTAGACGAGCAGCCCGCGTGCGAGGAGCACGCGCGCGTCTGCCAGTCCTGCGGGATGCCGCACTGCACGGCCCACGAAGGAGTCTGCGCGGAGGGCGAGCACCCCGCTTGCTCGGCATGCCTCGCTTCCTGCGGGAGCTGCGGGCGGATCGTCTGCAACCTGCACGCACGGCAGAGCCGGCCCGACGCGCCCAAGGGCAGCCGCCGGCTGTGCCCCGCCTGCGTGCGCTACTGCCAGGGCAACACCAACGAACCGGTCGGCCTGGACGAGGTCACGCCGTGCGCGAGCTGCGGCAAGCCGGTGTGCGTCACGCACCAGGGGGCGTGCGTTCTGGACGCAGACGTGCACTGCGCGAAGCACCTGCGCCGCACCGACAGGTCACGCCGCCTCGTGTGCGAGCGCCACCGCGCACAGTGCGCGTACGAGCCCGAGGCCGTTTACGCATCGGACGAGCTCGCGCCGTGCGTGACCTGCGGCAAGTACGCCTGCTCGGTGCACTCGGCGGAGTGTCTGGAGGACAAACACCCCCACTGCTTCACCCACCTCCAGCCGTTGCTCGACACGAACGGGGCATACGCGTGTGAGGCGCACCGCAAGATATGCCACCTGGACCGTCAGGCCTTCTCCCTCGCGGGCGCCGCGCAATGTCCCGTGTGCGGCAGGGACGCCTGTGCCCGGCATCGCGTCGCGTGCGGCCACTGCGGCCGAAGCGTGTGCATCGCCGATCTGGCCCAGCAACCCCGTCGCTGCACGACCTGCCGAGAGCTGGCGGCGATCACCGAGCCGCCCGACGAGGTCGTCACCGCGGCGCGCGCGGCCACGGGCGGTGAGTCCCGGTCGCCGCGCGCCTGGCGGATGGCCCGCGACCGGACCCACCTGGTCGTCGAGCTGGACCTCGGCTCGAACGGCAGGACGGTGTTCACGCTGCGCCCCGGCGAGACCGTGCCTGAAAGCGTCGTGACCCATTCACCGCAGTCGAAGCGGCGGAACTGAGCGGCGCAGGGCAGGGCCCATGGTGTTCATTTACCACACAACCCGTTGCACTATCGCTCCTCCCCGCACCGAAAAGTGGCGCCGCGCGTGGCCCCTCGTGCGTACCTCCCATCGAGGGAGACTGGCATCCCTCTTGCCCTCCTCGGTCATGGTGCCGTAGGTCCCGGCCCCCGAATTCGGGGGAACGGTGGAGGGAAAGACGCATGCAGGTTGCAGGTCTCCGGTTCCCCGCGCGCCTCGCGCACACCGCCATCACCGCGGCAGGCTTGACGGCGCTGCTCGTTCGTATCCCAGCCAATCCCCAGTCACCTCACTAACCTTAGCCGGAGGCGCCTATGGAAGCCCGCGTCACAGCACAATCGCAGTCTTACCGACTCAGGGAGAGGATGCAGGAAGCGAAGGTCTCCCATGGCCAAGAGATCAGGGCCGATCTGCCGAACGTCAGAGTTCTCGCGCTTGCCGGCGGAACGGAAGCTCAGACGCTCTTTTGCAACATGGGCCCGATTCGGGTCAGGGCGATTCTGAATCGGGGAGATGAAGGCCCACTGCCGACTGACGTCACGCTGGAGGGCCTTCAGGTGTCCACCTCGGGGGTCTATGACATTCTGAACGCCCTCGTCGGCTCGAACGGCAACCTCCGTCTCGTCGTGGACGACCAGACCACGGTCGTACCGGCGGAACAGGCGGTCGGCGCGTCGGCCGGACTGTCGTGGGTGTAACACCCGAGGATCGTACGAGGACCGGACCCGCGGGGTAGTCCCGCGGGTCCGTCGCGCCGCCCGTCGTCCGGCGGGTGACACCGGCCGCCGCGCCTTCGCGTACGGATGGCGACCCCTACGCCGGAGCCCCACCCATGTCCAAGCGCTTCCTCCAACTCGCCGCGGTCGGCCTCCTCGGCGTGGTCAGCTGGAAGATCTTCTCTCCCTTCGTGCTGCCGTTCTTCTGGCTCATGGTGAAGGCCGCGTTCGCCGTCGGCCTCGTACTCCTCGTCGTGTGGTGGCTGCGCAAGGACGAGAGGAAACGCGGAGAGGAGCCGCCCCCGAGCCCTCCTCCCGCCGCTTGATCGCACGTCCGCCGCGATCGGCAACGTCCCACGATTTGCTCTCGAAACGGACGCCTCGTTCCCCCTCTCTGCGACGCGTAGAGGGGGGTCAGGGGCTGAGATCGAGCGGTGAGTGAGCCCCAACGGCGGCCCGGGGGGTATACCCAACATGCGCCCTGACTTCGATTCAGGAGGGCCCAATGGGCCGTCGAATTCGTGTTGCCCCGCCCAGGGCGCAGGCTGCCGCCGGTGTCACTCCGCCCGTCGAGTTCGATAGCTATTTCGACAAGGCGGTCAAGTACATCCCGGCAGACATCGTAGCCGCCTGGGTAGCGGTCACCGGGCTCGTCTCGAGCGCGCGCGACGTTCCTCGGCAAACCATCCTCTGGGTCGCCTTCGGCATCGGACTGCTGGTCACGGCGTTGTGGACCTGGAAGCAGGCCGCGGCTCCGGGGCGACGGCCGCCCGTCACGCAGGCGATCATCTCCACGGGTGCGTTCGCCGTGTGGGTCTTCGCCTTGGGCGGGCCGTTCCAACACGTCCCGGGCCAGCCGGTGTACGGGTCGCTCCTCCTAATCCTGTACACGCTCGTCGTCGCACTGATCGACCCGAAAGAGGGGTGAGAGGCGGGTATGAAGCGTCGCATCGTCCTGATTCGCGGCAACGGGCCCCTGGAAGAGGGATGGCAGAAGCGTTCGTTCGGGCCGGTCGGGCCGCTCCTCAATGACCGGCTGAAGGTCGCGGGCGTGATGTTCGACGAGACCTACCACCCGGTCCGGGTGCGGCGCAACAGCGCCGTCGGGAACGGTCTCCCGCCCGCGAGCGGCTTCAACTACGGCAGCGTCGGATCGGCGGACGCGTACGTCGTACGGGCGCAGTGCGAAGACCAGGACGCCATCGAACGGCTGCGGGGCGACCGGCTCGGCGAGATCGTCGGCGTGTTCGCCGACCCCGTGTTGTCCCCGTTCCCGTCCTCCCCGTCCGCCTACTGCGGCGACGCTCCGGTCGGTGCTACTGCGGACGTGGCCAGGCGACTCGGCGTCCCGGCGCTACGCCGAGCGGGGTTGACCGGCCGCGGTGTCCACGTCGCCGTCGTCGATACGGGGATCGACGGCTCGCGCATTCCGGTCGCCGGCGGCTGGGCGCCCACCCGGGGCTATGTCCCGGGCTCGAGCGCGCCGGGCCACGGCACCATGGTGGCGTACGACGTCCGCATCGCGGCCCCCGACGCGCAGATCCTCGACTATGCGCTCCTCAAGTCCCAGGCGGGCACCTGGGCCGCGTTTCTCTCAGACGGCATCGCCGCATTTGCGGACCTGATCGAGAGGGTGGGCGCCGCGCCCGGCCGTTGGGTGGTCAACAACAGCTGGGGGCTGTTCGACCGCCTGAACGACGCGCCGATCGGCTCGCCGGAAAATTACAGCGCCAATCCCGACCACCCGTTCAACCAGATCACCGGCAGTCTCGTTGCGGCGGGCGCCGACGTGTTCTTCGCGGCGGGGAACTGCGGGGCGGACTGCCCCGACGCGAGATGCGGCGCCGGCGATACCGGCCCCGGCGCCTCGATCCACGGCGCCAACTCGCATCCCGACGTGATCACGGTCGCCGCGGTCGCCGTCACGGACCGGCGCCTGGGCTATTCGTCGCAGGGGCGCGGCGCGCTCTACTCGCGCAAGCCCGACCTGGCCGGCTTCAGTCACTTCGTGGGTTCACGGATCTACCCCGCCGACGCCGGCACGTCGGCCGCGAGTCCGGTCGCCGCAGGCGTCGCGGCCGCCCTGCGCCAGCGCTTCGCGACCGACCGACTGGCGCCGGCGCAGCTGAAGGGTCTGCTGCAGCGGACCGCGCGGGACCTGCAAGGCAACGGCTGGGACTACGACCTCGGCTACGGGGTGATCGATGCCGCGGCGGCGGTGAGGAGCTTGGTGGTAAAGCCGAGAGCGAGTTCGAAGCCGAAGGCGAAGCGGCGATCGCAACCGACGGCCTAAGCCGTTCTAACTTGGTCGGCCTGGGTCGGCGCGGTCATGCCGGGGCTGGTGGGAACGGCGCCGTCACGACGCCGGCTCCTGGAGGGCGTCTGCGAAGAAGCGGACGCCGGGAATCTGTTCCGCCCGGGCGCGCGCGTCAGGCGAGGCTACGCCACGGACGACGTAGCGGCCGAGTTGGGGATTGATCGGGATAGGGCCATAATCGGGGTCCAACGCGACGCCGGCCTCGTCGAGCAGAGCGCGGAGCGCGGCCATGTCGAGGCACTCGCCGGGCCGGTCCACCTGTATGATATAGCGTGTTTCCGGTAACATCTCGCCGCCGGGAGAGTAGGACGTCGCGGCTCATCGTGCAAGTGCGCCGAGCCGTAACGAACGGTTGCAAGCCGCGTGCTGCCGCCGCTGATCCCGGGGCGTCCCCGGTGGGTCGCTGTCAGGCCTTGGGGTGATCGGGCATCTCCATGCCCGATGACGACACGTACCCAGGCGGCGGCCCGTAGACGACGGGCCGCGCGCACATGCAAAACGCGCTATGGGGAGCTGCCGCCGTCTTGATGTTGGACGGTAGCAGATACGAGATGCGCTCCGGCTCGCTGATGAACCCACCGCAGGCGTGACAATGGATCTCGACCATCTGGTCCCACTCTTCCCGTGGAAGCGGTGCCGCTTCCGACTGATGCCGTGGACGTCGCCGCTATGCCATAACGAATTTGGGCACTACCGGTGGGTGAAGCAAGTGGCGTTCAGGATTGCTTCTCGCTCCTCGACCGATGGGATTCAACGTGGTCATGCATCTGCTTCTCATGCGAGACCTTCGACGATCGCACAACCTTGGCGCTCGTGACCCAACCGCAGATTCGACAGGTCTTGGGCTGGCTGTCAGCCATCCTGACGAACTCGGTGATTATCCTCTGAACCTTCTTGTCGCCTTTCACGAACCTTCTCCAATCTCTGCCCTACGGGTCATGATTCCTCCTTGTGAATGCTTCATCTCGTCGCCTCGGCATCACGGTGCCTTGCGGGGCCTGGGCGCGACGGGCGGCGCCGCGAGCGGCTGCGCCCGGGGAGGCCGGTGGGCGTCGCAGTAGTAACGAGCCGGGCGCCCGGTGGTCTGGGAGCTCTGGTGGGTCACCCACTGCGCCGGCTGGTCGCAGCCCCGACGGGTCGCCCAATCGTAGAAGTCGCAGCGCGGCCGGGCCATCTCACACGACCTTCCTTAACTACAACTACCCAACTGGAACTACCTAACTGGACTACGTTACCGGCACGGTTCCCATCCCGGCGAGGGCAAGAGTGATGCCAACCCATTTCGCGGCTCCACAGCACGTGAAACCCGCTCGAGCCCTTGGGACGCGCCTGCAGCAGGAAGGTCACAACTTGACAGCAGCACGTTACTGGTTATTCGGGAAGGAGACTTCTCAACGATGACTATTGGCCCAGATCGATCACGCCTCGGCGACGGCGACCGCCGGTAACTGGCCGGCCTTCTGCATCCACCCCTCCCGCAGGTTGACCTCGACCCAGAACATCACGCTGTCCCTGCTGCAGCGCTGACACATTCCGTCAATCATGTAAACGCCCCATTCCGGGCTGACCCCGGCCACCTTGCTCGGCCAGATAGTGTGCGACCCCGTCTCGCCGCAGAC